>NZ_JBFTPJ010000343.1:0-7076 GCF_056398445.1 Variovorax sp. 01T439_2 | reverse complement strand
CCTCGCGCCCGGCCTTGAGCCAGGCCGGGCTCGCATGGCGGCGGCCGCGCGCATCGGCGCCCATGTTGGGCGCACCGCCAAAGCCGGYGATGCGGCCCAGCGTCGCGGTGGAGCTGTTGCCATCGAGATCGATCTGCAGGGTCGAGCCGATGAACATGTCGCAGGCGTAGTGGCCCGCCGCCTGGCACAGCGCGCGGTTGCTGCGCAGGCTGCCGTCGGGGCCGGTGAAGAAGACGTCGGAGCGCGCGCGGATGTAGTCCTCCATGCCCAGCTCGGAGCCGAAGGAATGCACCGACTCCACCCATCCCGCCTCGATGGCCGGTATCAATGCCGGGTGCGGGTTCAGCGCCCAGTGCTTGCCGATCTTGCCCTTGAGGCCGAGCGATTCGGCATAGGTGGGCAGCAGCAGCTCGATGGCTGCGGTGTCGAAGCCGATGCCGTGGTTCAGCCGCTGCACGCCGTACTCGGCATAGATGCCCTTGATGGCCATCATCGCCATCAGCACCTGCACCTCGCTGATCTGCGCCGGGTCGCGCGTGAACAGCGGTTCGATGAAATTGGGGCGCGGCGCCTTCACGACGAAGTTCACCCAGCCGGCCGGTATGTCGATGCGCGGCAGCGTCGTCGTGTGGCCGTCGACCAGTTCGTTGACCTGGGCAATCACGACGCCGCCCGAGAAGGCCGTGGCCTCCACGATGACGGGCGTGTCCTCGGTGTTGGGGCCGGTGTAGAGGTTGCCCTGGGCATCGGCCGCGTGCGCCGTCACCAGCGCCACCTGCGGCGTGAGATCGACGAAGTAGCGCGCGAACAGCTCCAGGTAGGTGTGGATGGCGCCGATCTCGATGCGCCCGGCCGACACCAGCTTGGCCAGCCGCGCGCCTTGCGGACCCGAGAAGCTGAAGTCCAGCCGGGCGGCCACGCCGTTCTCGAAGAGGTCCAGATGCTCCGGCAACGCCAGCACCGACTGCACCATGTGCAGGCCATGCACCTTTGCCGGATCGACCCCGACCAGCGCGCGCGCGAGAAAGTCGGCCTGCTTCTGGTTGTTGCCTTCGAGGCAGACCCGGTCGCCCGGCTCCAGCACGGCCTCCAGCAGCTGGCCGATGGCCTCGGTGGCGACGCGCTTGCCCGCCAGGTCGGCGCCGAGCGCGTTGGCCGCCCGCGCAAGGCGTGCCGCGCGATTCTCGGCCTTGGTGTTCCAGTTCATGCGGTCCATGGAGATCCCTCAACCCACCAATGCCTTGGTGGCAAAAAACAGCACCGACGGCCCCATCAGGCAGCCCAGGCCGGTGTGAAAGGTCGCGACGAGCGCGCCGTAGGGCACCAGCTTGCGRTCGGTCGCGGCAAGGCCGGCGGAGACGCCGCTCACGGTGCCTGCGAGGCCGCCGAACACCATGGCCGAGCGCGGCGTCTTCAGTGCGAGAAAGCGCGCGGCGATGGGCGTGCCCACCATCACGATGATGGCCTTGACCAGCCCCGTCGCAATACTCAGCGCCATCACGTCCGGGCTCGCGCCGATGGCCGCGCCCGTTACCGGGCCGACGATGTAGGTGACCGCGCCGGCGCCGATGGTGGTCATGCTCACTGCGTCGGAGTAGCCGAAGGCGCGTGCAATGCATGCGCCCACGATGAAGGGCAGCACCGTGCCCAGCAGCAGCGACACCACGCCGATCAGCCCGGCCTTGCGCGCCTCGGTGGCCTGCACTTCGAAGGCGGTGGCCACGATCGCGAAGTCGCGCAGCATCGCGCCGCCCATCAGCCCGATGCCGCCGAACAGCGACATGTCGGCCAGGCCCTTGTGGCCGCCGGTCTGCGTGCCGCCCCAGTAGGCGAGCGCCAGGCCGATCACGATCGCGATGGCCGAGCCGTGCACGCGGCCGAAGGTCAGCCGGCGCGAGATCTGGCCCGACAGCAGGATCACCAGGCCGACCACCGCGAAGGCGGTCACGAGGCCGTTCTGGAGCGCGGCTTTTTCGAGGATTTCGATCATGCCGTTCACTCCGCTTCGGCCAGCAGGGGGTTGTCGTGCAGCTTGGGCGCGCCCTGCGCTTCCACCTGCGGCCGCTCCGCGCGATTGATCACCGCGATCACGCAGGCGCAGACCGCCACGGCGGCAATGGCCGAGAGCAGCGCCACCGGTCCGCCGCGCAGCGCCGCGACCATGTCCTGCTGCGCCGCCATGGCCACGACCACGGGGATGTACATCGCGCCCCAGTACTCGACGCCGAGCTCCGTGAGCTTGGGCAGGAAGTCGCGCTTCTGCATGTAGAGCCGCGCGAAGATCAGCAGCAGCATCGCGATGCCGACGCCCCCGACGTTGGTCTTCACGCCCAGCGCCTGCCCGAGCAGGTCGCCCAGGAAGATGCCCAGCAGATGGCATACGGCCAGCAGGGCGGTTCCGAAAATGATCATGGGCGTCTCCGTTGTGTGCCGCGCGAGATGCGCGGTGTTCTGGAGACGTACGGTATCGGCGCCCCTGCGCGCGATCAATTAACGGGGGACGGCGACGCTTACGGCGCGTGAAACGATTGCGGGTAAACCCTAGGCCAGTTCGGCCTTGGAGGTGCGGCACAGCGCCAGCAGCGCGAGCAGGTTGGGATCGCGCTCGCGCGTGCGCAGGAAGTTGAGCGCGATGGTCTGGCGCATCAGGTAGCGGGGCTGCAGCGGGATCAGCTGCACGTTCTGCGGCATCACGCCCCACACGCGGCCCGGCAGCAGCGTGTAGCCGACGCCGCCGCTCACCAGGTTCATGAGCGAAAAGATGTCGCCCGTCTCCATCACCACGTTGGGCGTGAAGCCGGCCACGCGAAACGACTCCACGAAGCCGCTGTAGGTGACGAAGCCTTCGCTCAGGCTCACGAAGCGCTCGCCGGCGCAGGCGGCCAGGTCGATCTCCTTCTGCCCCGAATAGGGGGAGCCCACCGGGGCGGCGAACCGGATGTCGTCCTCGAACAGCGGCTCCGACTCGACGTCCGCCGTTCCCTCGGGCACCGCCATGAGGGCGGCATCGATCGCGCCGTCGCGCAGTTTCTGCAGGAGGTCGGCGTTGGAGCCGAGCACGAGCTCGGTGTGCAGTTCGGGCTTGCGCAGCTTCAGCCCCATGATCAGCCGCGGCACCGTGCGGCTCGTCAGCGAATAGAGCGATCCGATGCGGATCCGGTCGGACGAGTAGCCGGCCACTTCCCGTGTCGCGCGGATGCCCTCGGACATGGTGCGCAGCACATCGCGTGCCACGTCTGCCAGCGCCTGTGCGGCATCGGTCGGATGCAGGTTGCGGCCCTCGTGCCGGAACAGCGCGCAGCGCAGGCCGGTTTCCAACGAATGCAGCGCGCGGTGCACGCTCACGGTGCTGATCTCGAGCTTTTCGGCCGCGCGCGCAAGATTGCCGGTCTCCATGAAGGCCAGCAGGATCTCGAGCTTGCGGAAGGTGATCTCTTCGTCGACGTGGAGGAGCATGGAGGGCCTGCGGATGATGTCCGATCGTAATCCTGGAACGGGCCCACAAATTGCGGTACAACGCGGCGCAGAGCAAAACTGTCTCAACGTTGAACCTGAGTGAGGAAATGCCTATGGACGCGTGGTCGAACGAGCAGCTTTCCCCCTTGTACGAGAGAGAACTCTTCCGTTCGCATGATGCAGAGGAGACGCATGCGCGTGTCTCCCGCGAGCTCAAGCCGCACCGCAGCGTGTGGGGCCGCGGCGACGTCGACGCCATCTTCTGCCGCGCGGAGCTGAGCGCACTGTCGTTGTGCATCCTGCGCTACGGCTGCGATGTCGACATCGAGCCCGACGCGCTCGGCAACTTCGTGCTGGTGCAGATGCCGCTGCGCGGCCATGCCGACGTCCATACCGGCGGGCACACCCTGCAGATCCATCCCGGCCAGGGCGCGGTCATTTCCGCCCACAAGCCGGTGCGGCTGCACTGGCATGCCGACTGCGAACAGCTGATATTGAAAATCGAGCTCAGCCGGCTGCAGGAGGTGGCACGCCATGCCTTCGCCTTGCGCGGCACCGACGACGTGGGCGAGATCGATTTCGCGATGCCCTTTTGCCTGGACGACGCCGCCGGCACGCAGTGGTGCCGCATGGTGGCCGGCCTGGCCTCGCTGCTGCCCTCGGGCGACCTGGGAACCTACGACCCGCGGTGGATGGCGCACTGCGAAGACAACCTGATGCTCTACCTGCTGTGCCACCGGCCGAATTCAGCCCTGCAACGGCATGCCGCCGTGCGGCGCGGCTGCGAGGAAGCCGGCCTGCGGCAGCTGCGGCGGGCCGAGGAGTTCATGCGCGAGCGGCTCGACACGCTGCTGTCGCTCGAAGACGTGGCGCAGGCCGCGGGTGTCACGCGCCGCAGCCTCGCCTTGCTCTTCAAGCGCTATCGCGACCTCTCGCCCGGCGAGGTGCTGCGCAACATGCGGCTGGACGCCGCGCACGCGCAGCTGGCGCGGCACGACGGTGCCAGCGTCACCGAGGTGGCGCTGAGCTGCGGCTTCTCGCACCTGAGCCGCTTTGCCGCCTGCTACCGCGAGCGCTTCGGCCAGCTGCCGCGCGACACCTCCCGCGATCCCGCACCGCTGCCCGCCGCGCGGCACTGAAGCGCGCGCATCCTCAGGACTTCATCGCGCACTGGGCGGCGGTCCGGTCCTGGTAGCGCTCCAGCACGGTGCCGATCACCTTGTTGGCGATGCGCCCGTTCGCATCCTTGGCGATCACGCGCAGGTAGTAGTTCTGGATCGGGAAGTTGTTCGGGCCATAGCGGAAATCGCCGCGCACCGACTTGTAGTTCGCCGCCTTGATCGCCTTGAGCAACGCGGGCTTGTCGGCCACCTTGCCGCCGACGTCGCGCACGGCCGCGTCCATGGCCATCAGCACGTCGTAGGCCTGGCCGGCATAGAAGGACGGATTGCGCCCGTTGTTCTGCTGGCGGAAAGCCGCCACGAAGCGCTGGTTGGCGGCGTTGTCGAGGTCGAACGACCAGTGCGCGGTATTGAACAGGCCGAGCATCGGCTCGCCGACGGCGGGGATCATGTCCTCGTCGGCCGAGAACGCGGTGGAGATCAGCGCCACGTCCTTCGACAGCCCCGCGCCGACGAACTGCTTGATGAAGCTCACGCCCATCGCGCCGGGCAAAAAGAAGTACAGCGCATCGGGCTTCGACGCACGGATCTGCGCCAGCTCCGCCGAGTAGTCGAGCTGCCCGAGCTTGGTGTACAGCTCGTCGCTCACGCTGCCCTTGAAGGTGTGCTTGAAGCCGTTGATGGCGTCCTTGCCGCCGGGGTAGCTGGGCGCGATCATCGCGACCTTCTTGAAGCCCTTGTCCGAGGCGAACTTGCCGGCCGATTCGTAGTACGCATCGTTCGGGTAGGAGGCGCCGAAGAAGTACGGATTGCAGCGCGCGCCCGAATAGTCGCTCGGGCCGGTGTTGCTCGACAGGTAGGGCACCTTGGCCCCATCTCGGGGTTGCCTGCCGTGTCGGCCTCGACAAATTCCACCGGCACGCCGCCGAGCTTGCCGCCCAGCTGCTTCATCGCAACGGCGAAGCCGGCCTTGGCCTCGGCGCCGCCGACGGCAAAGGGGCCGGACAGGTCCATCGCCAGGCCAACCTTCACGGTCTGCGCCTGTGACGGCAGTGCCAGCGCGCCCACCAGGACGGTGAGCGCGCACAAGACGGATCGGGGCGTGGCCTGCGGCATGAAAGGTCTCCTCGGGGTGGGTTCGTTGAACTGGGTGGGGCAGCAAATGCAGGCCGCAGTCTCTGTGCGGCGGCGCCGCCTCGCTATCCGTTTCGTGCGGCGCAAACCGCTGCACGAAATGGACAGACAACCGCCCGGCACGCTCCACAGAATCGCCGCCGACCCCACCACTTCGAGAGACGAACCGATGAGCGACACCATCGACATCCCGGCCGGCGACGGCACCCAGACCTTTCACGGCTACCTGGCCCTGCCGGCCTCGGGCCGCGGCCCCGGCATCGTGCTGTGCCAGGAGATCTTCGGCATCAACGACTACGTGCGCGAGGTGGCCGACCTCTACGCCGAAGAGGGCTACGTGGTGCTCGCGCCCGACCTGTTCTGGCGCATGGAGCCCGGCGTCGAGCTGGGCTACTCGCCCGAGGACTGGCAGCGCGCCTTCGGCTTCTTCCAGAAGTTCGACATCGAAGCCGGCGTGGCCGACGTCACGGCGAGCGTGAAGGCGCTGCGTGCGCACCCGGCCTGCACCGGCAAGGTCGGCGCGCTGGGCTTCTGCCTCGGCGGCAAGCTGGCCTACCTGGCCGCCGCGCACTCGGGCGTGGACGCGGCCGTGGGCTACTACGGCGTGGGCATCGAGGGTGCGCTCGACCTGGTGCCGAAGATCGATTGCCCCATTGCGCTGCACTTTGCCGAGCTCGACCAGTTCTGCCCGCCCGAGGCCCGCGCCCAGGTGCTCGCGGCCTTTGCCGGCAAGGCCGCTGCGCACATGTATGTCTACCCGGGCGTCGACCATGCGTTCGCGCGCACCGGCGGCGAGCATTTCGACAAGCCCTCCACGCTCATGGCGCACCAGCGCTCGATGGCGCTGTTCAAGGAAGCGATCGGCCCGGTGTACGACCTCTCGGCGCTGTGGGACAAGCACTGCGAGTACGAGTTCGCCACGCGCGACGTGGTCGCCACCATGGCCACGATGGTGGGCGAGCCCTATGTGAACCACATCCCGACCATGACCGGCGGCGTGGGCGCCARGGAGCTGTCGCGCTTCTACAAGCACCACTTCATTCCGACGACGCCGCCCGACACGCGGCTCACGCCGATCTCGCGCACGGTGGGCGCGACGCAGATCGTGGACGAGATGCTGTTCAGCTTCACCCACACGGTCGAGATCGACTGGCTGCTCCCGGGCATCGCACCCACCGGCAGGGCGGTGGAGATTCCGCTCGTGGCCATCGTGAAGTTCCGCGGCGACAAGCTCTACCACGAGCACATCTACTGGGACCAGGCCAGCGTGCTGGTGCAGATCGGCCTGCTCGATCCGAAGGGCCTGCCCGTGGCYGGCGCCGGGACGGCGCGCAAGCTGGTCGACGAAACGCAGCCGTCGAACAC
>NZ_JBFTPJ010000342.1:0-5547 GCF_056398445.1 Variovorax sp. 01T439_2 | reverse complement strand
AGCTGGCGCTGGGCATCGCGTCGCTGCAGGATGGCGCCACCGGCAGCTTCAGCCACGTGCTGCATGCCGGCGACCTGCGCGTGAAGCAGGCCTCGCGCGTCATCTACTACGACGGCGAGGCCGCCTACGGCCTCATGCGCCTGTACGGCCTCACGCGCGACGCAAGGTGGCTCGCCGTGGTCGAGAAGGCCTTCGACCACTTCATTGCAAGCCAGCACTGGCAGGCGCACGACCACTGGCTGAGCTGCTGCGTCAACGAGCTCACGCGCTGGAGCCCGCAGGAAAAGTACTTTCGCTTCGGCCTGCAGAACGTGGCCGGCTACCTGGACTTCGTGCTCGACCGAAAGACCACCTTTCCGACGCTGCTCGAACTCATGCTCGCGGCCCAGCAGATGCTGCAGCGCCTGGAGGCCACGCCCGCCATGCGGCACCTGCTCGACGAACTCGACACCGAAAAGTTCTACCGCGCGCTGGAGTACCGCGCCCACTACCTGCAGAACGGCTTCTTCTGGCCCGAGATGGCGATGTACTTTCGCCGGCCCTCCACCATCGTCGGCTCCTTCTTCATCCGGCACCACGCGTTCCGGGTGCGCATCGACGACGTGGCGCAATACGTGTCGGGTTTCGTGGCCTATCGCCGCTACCTGCTGGAGCGCCCCGCCGTGCCCGGCGCCGGCAGCGCGAGGGACGACGGTGCCGCCGCCTGGACCGCAGGCGAAATGGCGCGCGTGACCGGCGGCGAATGGGTGGTGCGCCCGGAAGACGGCTGGCGCGCCAGCGGCGTGACGCAGCGCTCCTTCCTGCGCAAAGGCCGCGTGGTGTTCGAGCACCAGGCGCGGCCCTCGAAGACGCCGCTGGCCGCGGTGGCGCTCAAGGGCGTGCTGCAGCCGGCCGCCGCCGTGCTGTGCACCGATCCCGCACCGCACCTCGACAAGCGGGTGCCGGTGCTCCAGGTGGACGACGTGCCGCAGGCCGTGCTTGCGCTGGGCGCGCATGCGCGCACCGAGTTCACGGGGCGCGTCTGCGGCGTGCTGGGCAGCGGCACCGCCGGCAGCACCGTGGCCGCGATGCTGGCCGACGCCCTGGCCGTGTGGGGCGAGGTCGGCCGGCCCGAAGGCAACGTCAGCCTGCCCTCGGGCATGGCCTGGAACCTGACCTGCATGCCGCGGCATGCGGCCTACTGGGTGCTGGAGATGGGCTCGCCGCACATGCTGGCCACGGCCCAGCTGGTGCGGCCGATGCTGGCGGTGGTGACGGGGCTGTCGGCCGCGTCGCAAAAGCACCGCGGGCCTTCGGAAGCCGCCGCGCGCATGGACAGCCGCATCTTCGAGGGCATGGCGCCCGGCGACAGCGCGGTGCTGAACCGCGACCTCCCCGAGTTCGCGACCTTTGCCGAAGCCGCCATGGCGCACCAGCTGCAGATCGTGACCTATGGCGAGCACAAGGACGCCGACGTGCGGCTGCTCTCGTTCGACCATGGCGAGGTGCAGGCCCAGGTGCTCGGCGAGCCGTTCCAGCTTCGCCTCAATGCGCCGGGGCGCCACATGGGCGTGAGCGCCGTGGCCGCGCTGGCGGCCCTGCAGGCGATGCGCCTGAAGCTGGCCGCCGCAGTCGAGCCGTTCGCGCAGTTCGAGCCGCCGGGCGGACGCGGCGCGCTGCACACCATCCACATCGGCGGCGGGAGCTTCAAGCTGATCGACGAGACCTACGACGCCAACCCGAGCTCGATGCGCGCCGCGCTCGAGCTGCTGTCGCAGGCGCCCTGCGAGCCGGCCCGCCGCGTGGCGATCCTCGGCGACATGCAGGAGCTCGGCCCCGCGGCGCAGCGGCACCACCTGGACCTGGAGCCGGAGCTGCTCGCATCGCAGCCCGACCGCGTGCTGTTGTGCGGCCCGCTGATGCGGGCGCTGCATGCGCGCATCCGCACCAAGGTGCGCTCGCATTGGTTCGTCGACGTGTCCGATCTGTCGACCGCGCTGGGCGGCCTGCTGCAGCCGGGCGACTGGGTGCTGGCCAAGAGTTCTGCCGGTGTCGGCCTGTCCCGGCTGGCCCGGGTTCTGAAAGCATTGCCATGATCAAACTGAACGCTCAGGCGTCCTTGCCCTATCAACGCCAGGCCGCGCCGCAGCGCCGGTGGTGGCTGGGCTGGCTGCAGCTGCTTTGCGCCTGGCTGCTTTGCATGTTGCTGTGCGCCAACGTTGCGCTGGTGCTGGCGCAGGGCCTGCCGAAAGACGAAGCGGCGCCGGTCGTGGCTAGAAAAGCGGCGGACTGCAGCCTGTCTGTCGAGGCCGCCAAGGACGCCGCGGCTGCGAATGCGGAAACGGTGTCGCACACGCTGAGACGTATGTCACGCTGCAGCGCTTCGTAAGTATTGATTTTGTCTTGTAACAACTGGGTAACAGTCGATAATGGCGCAGGCGTCATTGCCTGACGGATCGGCCCTTCCCATGATCAAGTTTCTCTTGCCCAGCCAACTGGTGGCCGAGGTGCCCGAAAAACCAGGTGCGAGCCCGTACGCGGGTGCCCTGCACACGGCGTTCCGCGCCGCCTACCCACTGGTCAAGAGCGCGGCCTGGCGCTCGCTGCCCATCAGCCTGTTCGGCCTGCTGCCATCGATCTTCCTGCTCCAGGTGTATGACCGCGTGCTGTCGCGCAGCGGCGTCTCCACGCTGGCCGCGCTGGTGTGCGGCATCCTGTTCTTCCTGTGCATCGAGTTCTGGCTGCGCTCGGGGCGTTCGCGCCTGTTGCGCAATGCGGGCGCGATCATCGACCACGGCGTGTCGGGCGCGCTGCTGCATTCGATGCTGAACCGTCCGCTGCRTGCGCTCGAAGCGCGCCCGGCCTCGATCTGGCACCAGTTCTTCCGCGACGTGGCCTCGGTGCGCGGCACCGTCACCGGCGGCCTGGCGCAATCGATCTTCGACCTGCCGATGGCGGTCTTCGCACTGGCCGTGATCGGCATCGTGGCCTTGCCGGTATTGCCGGTGGTGGTGCTGTTCCTTGCCATCATGGTCTTCCTGGCCTGGTGGTGGGCCGACGAGGTGCGCAGCGGGCGGGTCGAAGAAGTGCAGCGCGGCCGCGGCCTCGAGCGCATGACCTCGGAGATCTGCAACGCGCGCGAAACGCTCAAGACGCAGGCCAACGACGGTCCCACCATCGAGATGTGGCGCCAGTCGTACAACTCCTGGCTGAGCGAAAGCTTCAGCAAGAACGGGCAGATCGAAACCGCGCGCGACGGCACCACCGTGCTGATGACGGTGTTCTCGGTCATCGTGGTCACGGTGGGCGCCATCTCGGTGATGGAGCAATGGATGACGGTGGGCGGCCTGGTCGCCTCCAACATGCTGGCCCTCAAGGCGCTGCAGCCGGTGGCCGGGCTGGTGTCGAGCTGGCGCTCGCTGGCCGCGGCCAAGGAAGCGGCCAAGCGGCTCGAGACGGTGCTTGGCGAGCCGGTGGAAAAAGCGCCCACCGGCATGGCGCTGCCGCAGCCGCTGGGCCGCGTCACCTTGAAGGACGTGAGCTTCAGCTTCACGGAGGACGCGCACCGGCCGGTGCTGGAGAACGTCGACCTGGACATCGGGCCGGGCGGGCTGCACGTGATCGTCGGGCGCAACGGCGCCGGCAAGTCGACGCTGGTCAAGCTGCTCTCGGGCCTGTACACGCCCACGCGCGGCGTCATCAGCATCGGCGAGTACGACCTTTCGCAATTCGGCCGCGAAGAGCTTTCGCGCTGGATCAGTTACCTCTCGCAGGAGGTGTACTGGTTCGGCGGACCGCTGATCGACACCATGCGCCGCACGGCCCCGGGCCAGAGCGACGAGCAGGTGGTGGCGGCCTGCAAGCTCTCGGGCGCGCACGAGTTCATTTCGCGCATGCCCGACGGCTACCGCACCGTGGTGGGCGAGGGCGGCACGGGCCTGTCGGTGGGCGAGCGGCGCAAGCTCGCGTTGGCCATGAGCTTCCTGCGCAAGCCCTCGGTGCTGGTGCTCGACGAGCCCAGCAACGACCTGGACTTCCAGAGCGAGCGCACCCTGCTGGCCACGCTGCTCGCGGTGGCCAAGGTGCGCACGGTGGTGGTGGTCACGCATTCGCTTCGCATCGTGTCCGCAGCCAGCGTGGTCTACCACGTGACGGGGCAGGGCAACGTCGAACAGGGCACGGCCGCCATCATGGTGCCCAAGCTCTTCGGCGTGAAGAAGGCGCTGGTGGCGCTCCCCGATTCCACCGCAGGCGAGGACGATGCCGACGTGCACTCGCAGCAAGCCGCCGCCAACCGTTCCATGGCCTGAGCGGCCGATCGATCGAAGAGTAATTGGGGACCGCGACTTGAAATCAGATTTGCCGCAGATACTGCAGGACGAGGATCACAAGCGCGCGGCGCAGACATCGCCCAAGGGCCGGCGCCGCAAGTGGGTCATTGGCGGCGCGGTTGCGCTGCTGGCCGCTGTCGGGCTGGGCTTTCCCATGGAAACCGTGGTGGTGGCACCGGGCCGCGTGATCCCGTCGGACCGCGTCAAGTCGATCCAGCATCTGGAAGGCGGCATCGTCAGCAGCGTGCTGGTCAAGGAAGGCGACAAGGTCACGCAGGGCCAGCCGCTGGTGGAGATCGACCTGGGCGGCAGCGGGCTCAATTTCGAGGAACTCACCGCGCGCTACGCCGCCACGCAGGCCACCCGCATCCGGCTCATAGCCGAGAGCCGCGGCCAGCCGCTCAGGCGCGAGAGCTTTGCCGCCGACATCGACGAGAGCGTGCTCGACGGCGAGACCGGCGCCTACGAGGCGCGCGCGCTCGAGCAGCGCGGCGTGATGGCCGGTGCGGTGTCGGGCCTGGAGGGCGCGCGCAGCCGGCTGCTCGAGCAGCAGGCCAAGGTCAAGGGCCTGAACGACCGCCTCGCACTGATGCAGAAGGAACTCGAGATCTCCGAGCAGCTGCTCAATGAAAAGCTGGTCGGCCAGGTCGAAGTGCTCGAGAAGCGGCGGCAGGTCGAAAGCGTGCGAAGCGAGCTGGCCGTGGCGCGCCAGGGCGCCATCTCCGCGAGCGCTGCCATCACCGAGGCGCAGGCCAAGATGGCCGAGGCCGAAGGGCGCTTCCGGCGCCGCGCGTCCGACGAGCTGGCCACCGTGGAGCGCCAGTTCGCCAGCCTCAACGAAGACCTGGCGCGCGCGCGCACGCAGCGCTCCCGCACCATGGTGAAGGCGCCCGCCGACGGCATCGTCAAGGGGCTGCGCAGCGCCAGCCCGGGCTGGGTCATCAAGCCCGGCGAAGCCATCATGGAAGTGGTGCCCGACAAGGACGAGATCATGATCGAGGCGCGCCTCAATCCCAACGATCGCGGCTTCGTCGAGGTCGGCCAGGCGGCGCGCGTCAAGATCACCGCCTACGACTACCTGCGCTATGGCGCGGTCGAAGGCAAGGTCACCCTGGTGGCCGCCGATGCCGACCGCGACCCGGCCATTGCCAACGCGGCGCCGTACTACCGCATCCTCGTGAGCACCGAGCAGGCCCACGTGGGCCCCGAAGACAACCGCATCACCGCCGGCATGGAG
>NZ_JBFTPJ010000341.1:0-10364 GCF_056398445.1 Variovorax sp. 01T439_2 | reverse complement strand
GGCGTTCACCAGGCGGCCCGCGTGGATGACGCCGCGCGAGGTGTGGACGACGAAGCCGCCGCCGTCGCCCGGACGGCGTTCGATCCGGCGTACATCGCAGCCTCGCAGGAAGCGCGCGCCCTGCTGCTGCGCGAGAGAAGCCACGGCATAGGTCGCGCGCAGCGGGTTGATCTTGCCCTCCATGGGACAGAGTTCGGCCCCCAGCAGCTGCGGCGACAGCGCGGGCGACAGGCGGCGCAGCGTGGCCGCGTCGATCACCTGCGCCTCGATGCCGTGGCTGCGCTCCAGCGCGGCCTTGGCCTCGATGAAGCGCAGGCCGGCCTCGGTGTCGGCCACCATCAGTCCGCCAGTGATCTTGATCTCCAGGTCTTCGCCGCTCTCGGCCTCGATCTCCTGCCACAGCCGCACCGACACCGGGCCCAGCGGCAGCGTGGCCGCGGCCGGACCGCCGCCTTCCTGCGCCTTGGCGCCGAAATCGAAGGACAGCAGCTGCACGTGCAGGCTGCCGGCATTGGCGCCCGAGGCCTGGAGGTTGATATCGTCGCGGTCGACCACCGTCACGTCCTGGCCCGCCTTCGACAGATAGTGGCCGAGACAGGAGCCGAGCACGCCGGCGCCGATGACCAGCACGTCGGTGCGCAGGGTTTCGAAGGGCGCGTGTTCGACCGGGCGCGCGAGATTCGGCGTGATGGCCGGCTTGTGGCCGCCCCATTCGGGCTTCTCGAAGCCCAGCGCGCCGGCCGGCACGGGCTTGGCCGGCGGGCGCGGCGCGAAGTACTGCTCGACCTCCAGCGGCCGCCCCGTCATCTCGCTCACCAGCTTGGCGGCCGTGACCGCGCAGTAGCGCCCTTGGCAGCGGCCCATGCCCAGCCGCGTGTTGCGCTTGAGCGCTGCCAGCGTGTCGCGGCCCGCGCGGATCTGTTCGCGCGCGGAGCCGAAGCTGATTTCTTCGCAGCGGCACAGCAGCGTGTCGTCGCTGACGGCAGCCAGTGCCACGGGCGGCGCCTTGTACAGCGACCAGAGGGCCTGCTGGAAGCACTCGGCACGCTGGAGCTGGGCCGCCGTCCGGTCGGGCACGGCCGTTGGCTTTGCCGGCAGTCCGAGCTTGCGCGCCGCGGAGCGCCCGGCCAGCGTGCCGCGTGCCAGCGCGACGCGCGAACCGCCGAGGTCCGCGCCGTCGCCGACCACGAAGACATCTTCCAGGCTGGTGGCGCCGTCGCCGGCTGTCACGGTCGCGAGATAGCCGAGGTGCCGGTCGACCACGCGATGCTCGCAGCCCAGCATGCGTGCGAGTTCGGTCGAAGGGATGAAGCCGTAGCCCAGGCACAGCGTGTCGGCCTCGAAGCGCCGCATCGGCGCTGCCGTGCGCTGGCCCTGTGCGTCCAGTTCAACCACATGCACCGCCTGCAATTCGCCGTCGCCTTCGGCCGCTGCCACCGCGTGGCGCCACAGCACAGGCACCTTGTGTGCGCGCAGCTGCCGCAGGTAGCCCCAGCCCTGGCGCACCAGGTCGGGGGCGGTGCGGGCAGTGGTCAGCAGGTGGCGCCAGTCGCGCACCGAGGGGCGGGCCGCCGATTCGAGCACCGCGACCACGTGCGCACCGCCGGCCAGCAGTTCCGCGGCAAGTTGCAGGTTGAGCGGACCGTTGCCCGCGATCACCACGCGCCGGCCCGGCGCGACGCGGTAGGCCCGCGCCAGCGTCTGCGCGGCGCCGGTGGTCATCACGCCGGGCAGCGTCCATCCCGGAATGGGAACGGGTCGCTCGTAGGCACCTGGTGCGACCACCAGTTGCCGGCACCGGATGTGGGTGGCGCGCCCGGCGATCAGCGCGCTGACTTCATGCGCCGAGAACGCGGCCCAGACCTGCGCGCCCTGGGCGATGGCCACGCCGGCCGCGCGCACGTCGCGCTCGAGCGCGAGGCCCTCCGCGAATTGGCGATCGACGGGGCGGGGCGCGTGGTGCGAGGGGGCCAGCGGCTTGTAGAACTGGCCGCCGGACTGCAGCCGCTCGTCGAGCACCAGCACGCTGGCGCCGGCTTGCCGCGCGGCCAGTGCCGCCGACAGGCCGGCCGGCCCGGCGCCCACCACCAGCACGTCGATGTTTTGTGCGGCCGGCGCCGCATCGGCGGCTGGCGTGAGCGGCTGCAGGGGGTCGGCCGGCGTGCCCGCCGGCATGGCCGAGCGGATCTGCTGGCCCTCCGCCACTTTGGCCAGGCAGGCGCGCTGGCTGGCCACGCCGTCGATCGTCACCAGGCAGTCGAAGCACGCCCCCATGCCGCAATAAAGGCCCCGGCGCCCGCCACCGCGCGTGTGCCGCATCTGGCGGATGTGGCTGGCCGCCAGTGCAGCTGCCACGGTCTCGCCCTCGAGGCCGTCGATGGCCTGGCCGTCGTACCAGAAGCGGATCGTCCGGCCACTGGCGGCAATGGAGCTGTGGGTCAGTCGGGCGCTCATGAGCAGGTGCGATGAAAAACTGCTTGGATATACTGAATGTATACGTATACTAATCGTACACGATCATTCAGTCATCCGATTTTTCACCGAGGACCGACCCATGACAGCGTTTCGAGGCACCTATACGGTGCTGATCACCCCCATGACCGCCGACGGAAAGCACGTGGACGTGCCTGCGCTCAAGAAGCTGGTCGACTGGCAGATCGAAGAGGGCATCCACGGGCTGATTCCGCTGGGCAGCACCGGGGAGTTCCTCTCGTTGACGCCCGAGGAGCGGCAGCTGGTGATCGAGACCTGTGTGCAGACGACCGCAAAACGCGTGCCTGTTCTGATCGGCACCGGCGCGGAGTGGACCGACGAGTGCGTGCGGCTGAGCCGCGAAGCCGAGGGCATGGGCGCCGACGGCGTGATGATCATTCCGCCGTTCTACAGCTCGCCCACCGACGACGAACTGTTCGAGCACTACCGCAAGGTGGGCGAGGCGATCAACGTGCCGATCATGGTCTACAACAACCCGGCCACGGCCAATGTGGACCTCAAGCCCGAGCTGGTGGCGCGCCTCTCGCGCATCGACAACTGCAGGTACATCAAGGAGTCGACGCTCGAGGTCACGCGGGTGCGCGACATCATCGAACTGTGCGGCGACCGCATGACGGTGTTCGCGGGCATCCTCGGCTACGAGTCGTTCTGGCTCGGCGCCCAGGGCTGGGTGGCGGTGTGCTCCAACCTGATTCCGAAGATGTCGGCCCGCCTGTTCGAGCTGGTGGCCGACGAGCACGACATGCCCGCCGCGCTGGCGCTCTACAAGCAGATGCTGCCGATCGTGCGCTGGGTCGGCGGCCACCGCTACGTGGCTGCGTCGAAGGACGGCCTCTCGATGATGGGCCTGCCCGTGGGCAAGCCGCGCGCGCCGCGCCTGCCCCTGCCTGAGGCCGATGCCGCCGACCTGCGGCGCGCGCTCGATCGGCTCGGCCTGCTGGACTCCATCGCGCCTTGAGCTCCCTTTTTGCCACCACGCCGCCTCGTCCAACCTCCACCAGGAAATCACCATGAAACTGCTCCCCGCTCTCGCTTCGGTCGCTGCTCTTTTCATTCTCGGGATCGGGGGCGCGAACGCCCAGGCCTGCAAGTCGCCCGTGCCTGATGCCGCGCTGGTGAAGAAGGGCACGCTGACGATGTCGATCAACCCGACCCTGCCGCCGATGCAGTTCGTGGACCAGACCGGTGCGCTCAAGGGCATGCGGGTCGAACTGGGCGAGGCCATTGCCAAGCGGCTGTGCCTCACGCCCGAGTACGTGCGCATCGAGTTCTTGGCCATGATCCCGGGCCTGCAGGCCGGCCGCTGGGACGTCATCAACACCGGCATCTTCTACACCGACGAGCGCGCCAGGCTCATGCAGATGCTGCCCTACGAAGACCAGGCCATCAGCATCAGCACCGCCAAGGGCAATCCGCTGAAGATCGGCAAGCCCGAGGACCTGTCGGGCAAGAGCATCGGCGTGGAGATCGGCGGCTTCGAGGAGCGCAAGGCGCGCGAGCTCGACAAGCAGCTGACCGACAAGGGCCTGAAGGGCATGACCATCCGCACCTTCGAGAACTTCGCGATGGCGTTCCAGGCGCTGCGCGCCGGCCAGGTCGAGGTGGCCCTGTCGATCGACTCCACCGGTGCCGAGTACCAGAAGCGCGGCGACTTCGACCGCGTGCTGCAAGGCCTGTTCCCGACGCCGGTCGCGCTGGCCGCGAAGAACAAGGAACTGTCCCTTGCGGTGGCCAAGGTGCTCAACGACATGAAGGCCGACGGCTCCTTCAACAAGCTGCTCGACCAGTACGGCGTCAAGGCGACCGACGGCGCCGTGGTCGTCAAGGGACCGGCGAGCTGAGCGCCCTCGCTGCGCACCATTGACTTCGGCAACCAAGGAACTTCCATGGGACAAGGCTGGAACTGGTCGGGCTTCTTCGGCTATCTGTTCAACCCCTACATCCTGAGCGGTGCGTTCACCACCCTGTGGCTGACGCTGGCGGCCATTGCAGGCGGATTGGTCGTGGGATGTGCCCTGGCCCTGGCCAGGCTGTCGCGCCATGACTGGCTCGCCGCGCCGGCGCACTTCTACATCTGGGTGTTCCGCGGCACGCCGCTGCTGGTCCAGCTGATCATCATCTACACCGGGCTGCCGCAGCTGGGCCTCAAGCTGTCGGTGGTCGAGTCGGCGCTGCTCGGCCTGATCCTCAACGAGGCGGCCTACCTCGCCGAAGTGGTGCGCGGCGGCATCCAGTCGGTGCCGGCCGGCCAGACGAACGCGGCGCGCGCCGTCGGCTTCAGCAGCGCACAGAGCATGCGCTACATCGTGATGCCGCAGGCGATGCGGCTGATCATCCCGACGCTGGGCAACAGCATCAACGGCCTGCTCAAGACCACGTCCATCACTTCGGTGATCTCGATGGAAGAGCTGCTGCGCCGCACCCAGGTGCTGATCCAGGAGAAGTTCATGGTGCTGGAGCTGTTCATCGTGGCCGCGATCTACTACCTGCTCATGACGACGGTGTGGGACGTCATCCAGCGCCGCATCGAGCGCCACTATGGCCGCGCCTACGGCAATGCGAGCGAGCCCGTGGCGGCAGCCACGGCCGACGTCGTGCTCGAGCAACGCTAGCCAGGAGCCCGTCATGCAGCCCTACGACCTGATCCTTCGCAACGCCGACATCGCCACCGTGGGCGACCGCTACCGCGCCGACATCGGCGTTCGCGACGGACGCATCAGCGCCATCGCCCGGCAGCTCGACGGCAGTGCTGCGCGCGAGATCGATGCGGCCGGCCGGCTCGTCACGCCCGGCGGTGTCGACGGCCATTGCCACTTCGACCAGCCCACCGGGGACGGCTCGCGTTTCTCCGATGACTTCTTCACCGGAACGCGCTCGGCGGCCTGCGGCGGCACCACCACCGTGCTGCCTTTTGCCGCGCAGCAAAAGGGCGGCAGCATCCAGGACGCGGTCGACGATTACCACCGCCGTGCCGACGGCAAGGGGCTACACCTCGTTCAAGATCTACATGACCTACGAGGACCTGAAGCTGGACGATCGCCAGATCATCGAGGTGCTTGCGGTGGCGCGCCGGCAGGGCGCAATGACGATGATCCACGCGGAGAACAGCGACTGCATCGCCTGGCTCACCGAGCAGCTGCTGGACGCGGGCCTCACCGCACCGCGCTACCACGCGAGTTCGCGGCCGATGGCCGTGGAGCGCGAAGCCACGCACCGCGCGATCGCGCTGGCGGAACTGATCGACACGCCGGTCCTCATCGTGCATGTCTCGGGCCGCGAGGCCGTCGAGCAGATCCATTGGGCGCGCGGGCGCGGGCTGCCGATCTTTGCAGAAACCTGCCCGCAGTACCTGTTCCTGAGCGCGGAAGACCTGGGCATCGATCCCGACGATCCCATGCACGGTGCGCGCTGCATCTGCAGCCCGCCGCCGCGCGACAAGGCCAACCAGCAGTTCATCTGGAACGCCCTGGCGAGCGGCCTCTTCACGGTCTTCTCATCGGACCATGCGGCGTTCAACATCGACGGCCCCGACGGCAAGCGCGTGGCCGGCGACGACGCTTCCTTCGATCGCATTCCGAACGGCATTCCCGGCGTCGAGACGCGCATGCCGCTGCTGATGAGCGAGGGCGTGCTGGCCGGGCGCATCGACGTGCACCGCTTCGTCGAGCTCACGGCCACCAACCCGGCGCGCATGTATGGCCTGTATCCGAAGAAGGGAACGATCGCCGTGGGAGGCGATGCCGATTTCGTCGTCTGGGATGTCTTCGAAGCGGGAAGCGAGAAGGTCATCGCCAACGACATGCTTCATCACGCAGCCGACTACACGCCCTACGAAGGCATGCGGCTGCGGGCCTGGCCCGCAGTCACGGTCTCGCGCGGGCGGGTGGTGTGGCAGGACGGCGTCTTTTCGGCCGAACCCGGCTCGGGGCAGTTCCAGCCCTGCCTGCGTCCGCGCACGCCGAACGCCGGCAGTCCGCTGGACAAATGGCTGTGAGACCATTCGTCCCCCGGCGGTCGGCCTGCTAAGCTTTTTCGACACCGCCTGTGGAAACCTTTTTTTGTCGTCGCATGCCCAGTCTTCCCAGTCCGGCCCAACCCGCCACCATCACCATCGCACCGCTCGAGGTGCGCTCTGCCAGCCTGGCCGAACAGGCCTATGCGCGCCTGCGCACCTTGATCCTGGATCGCCAGATCTCGGCCGGCAGTCCCCTGCAGGAAGGCCGCCTGGCGGAAGAACTCCGGATCTCGCGCACGCCGATGCGCGAGGCGCTGGTGCGCCTCGCCGGCGAAGGGCTTCTGGTGCGCCGCGATGCGCGTTCCTATGCGGTGCGCGCGCTGGGCACCAAGGAATACTTCGACTGCATGCGAGCCCGCGAGATCATCGAGGGCGAAGCCATCGTGCTCGCCATCGACAAGATCAGCGACGCGCAGATCGATGCGCTCGAGGCCGACCTGAAGTCGCTGGACGCCGGTGAGCATGACGAGACCGAGCACTGGCATTTCGATGACCGGTTCCACTTGCTCATTGCGGCGGCCAGCGGCAACGTCGTGCTGCCGAGGCTGGTCGAGGAGCTGCGCGTGAACGCGCGTCTGTTCCGGCTGCACAGCCCGCTGCATCGCCAGCGCGAAAACCACGACGAGCACGGCGAGATCATCCATGCGCTGCGTGCGCGCGATCCGGCGCTGGCACGCAACGCCATGTGCGCGCATTTGCGCAGCCTTCAGGAGGACGTCAAGCGCGCGATCGTCGGTTGATGGCGCCGGCGCGGCCGATGTGCGGCCGCCCTCCTCACATCACCCCGAAGGTCTTGAACGCCTCGACCGTGCTCATGCCGTTCTTGATGGCTTTTCTCACGCTGCTTTCCGTGTCGGCCTTCTCCAGCGCGAGGCTGATCGCCTCTTTCTCCGCCTCGCGCGGAATGATCAGCACGCCGTCCTGGTCGCCGAAGACGATGTCGCCGGGGCGAACTCGAATTCCCCGGATCTCCACCGGCACGCGATAGTCGACGACCTTGCCTCGCGGGCCCTGGTCCTGGGCATAGCCGCCAAGCGAAAACACCGGGAGGCCGAGTTCGAGCACCTCCGCCGTATCGCGGGAATACCCGTCGAGAACCGCGCCGGCTGCTTTCAGATGCAGGGCGCGCGTGGTCATCAGACCTCCCCACAGCGCGAACTCGGGGGCCGACCCCGTTGCCACGTAGACCTCGTTCGGCGCGAGATCGTCCAGCGCCTCGAAAAGCAGACCGAAAGCCTGCCGGCTCAGCGGCGACTTTCCCTCGGGTTCGGAGCGCGCAAAGCAGTGGGTCTCCAGCACGGGCATGGCGCGGCCCGCCACGACCAAGGAGCGTTCGACCGGCTTGATGGCCGGGGGCAGGAACTGGTGCATGAAACCCAGGGTGTCGAGGATGTCGCCGACCACCGCAGGGAACAGGCGCGCGCGCATCAGGGCGAACAGTCCGTCATCGTCTTTCCACATTGCTTCTTGCCTCCTGAAAGAAATGCGGATTGGACCCATGGCGGCACGCGTGCACAACCTGTCCACCTGTATGATAGGTAAGGAGACCGACGCATGACCGCACACCCCTTCGTCCTGGGCCGACTGGAGAGAACTTCCCTTGCAGAGCAGGCCGTTCAGAGCCTTCTGCAGCGCATACAGGACGCGAAGCTCGGCCCGGGAGCATCGCTGCCTTCGGAAGCGCGCCTGGGTGAGTTGCTCGGCGTGAGCCGAACCGTCGTGCGCGAGGCGCTGAGAACCCTCAAGGGCTTGGGTGTGATCGACATTTCGAACGGCAAGAGCCCGACGATTCGCCGCGAGCTGGACGCGGCTGCGCTGGCCGTCTACTTTTCGCGCGCCGTGCAGGTCCTGGACAATTCCACGGAGGACTTGATGGACGTGCGGGCAAGCCTCGAGGGCCGCGCTGCAGCATTGGCAGCGCTTCGCCGCACGCCGGAGCAACTGGCCCGGATGTCTGATTTGGTGATCCGGATGCAGGCGCAGCTTCGCCGCCCCGCGGTGTACGCGTCGCTCGATATGGAACTGCACCTGGAAATCTCGCGGGCGAGCGGAAACCTGCTGCTGTTCCAGATCATCGGATCGATCCGGGCCTCGCTGGAAGCGCAGTCGCGCCAGGGCATGGAACGGCGCAAGACGAAAGCAAGCCTGCAACAGGTGCAGGATGCCCACGTCGAACTCGTCGAGCGGATCGGCAACCGGGATGCAGAGGGTGCGAGCCGATGCATGCTCTCGCACATGGAGAGCGCGCTGAGGGTGCTCCCGGTCCAGGGCAGACCGGCCGTCAGCCGCCCGCGCGCTCGTCCGGAAGCTTCGCGATCACCTTGATCTCGAACTGGAAGCCATAGAGCCAGGTCACGCCGATGCCCGTCAGCGTCGGGTGCGGCGCCTCGCCCCAATATTCCCCAACCACCTTCCAGATGGTTTCGAACTTCGATTCAGGGTCGACGATGAAGACCGTTACGTCGACCACGTCGTCGAAGCTGCAGCCCGCGGCCGAGAGGATCGCGTTGAGGTTGTCGAACGCGAGCCGGACCTGCGCCTCCAGGTCGGGCTCCGGCGAGCCATCGGGCCGGCTGCCGACCTGCCCCGACACGAACAGAAAGCCGTTGGAGCGGATGGCTGGCGAATACCGGTTGCGCGCATAGAGCGCCTGGCGGCCGGCGGGAAAAACAACGTTGCGTGCGGACATGGTTCGGCTTTCTTTCTTTCTTTCTTGGAAAGGGAGGTTGCGATCGATGGACTCTAGAAGCGCGCGGCCGCCAGATAAACAGGCAGGACGCACAATGACTGTTTGCTCAGCCCAAACAATCGACCGAGGCACAGAGATGGACCGATTCGATGCGTTGCAGGCCTTCGCCCGCGTGGTGGAGGCGGGCAGCTTCACCAAGGCGGCGCAGACGCTCCACATGAGCAAGACCACCGTGACGCAGCTGGTCCAGCAACTGGAGGCGCGGCTGCGCGTGAGGCTCTTCAACCGCACGACGCGCCAGGTCAGGGTCACGGCCGAGGGCGCGGCCTACTACGACCGCGTGGTGCGGCTGCTCGCCGACCTGGAGGACGCGGACGCCAGCCTGCTGGGCGCCTCGGCCTCGCCGAGGGGGCGCCTGCGCGTGGACGTGCCCACCCCGTTCGCCCGCATGATCCTGGTGCCTGCGCTGCCGGCGTTCCATGCGCGCCATCCCGAGATCCAGCTCGAACTCGGCGTGAGCGACCGCATGGTCGACCTGATCGGCGACAACGTCGATTGCGTGCTGCGCGGCGGCGAGCTCACCGATTCATCGCTGACGGCGCGCCGCGTGGGCGAGCTGCGGCTCGGTGTCTTTGCGGCGCCGTGCTACCTGGAACGTGCCGGCACACCCGCGCACCCGAACGAGCTCGAGGGCACCCACCACCGCATCGTGGGCTACCTGAGCACGCGCAGCGGCAAGGTCGCGGCGCTGCGCATGCAGCGTGGCGCCGAGCACATCGAACTGCAGGGCCGCCATGTGGTCGCGGTCGACGACGGCAATGCCTACCTCGCGGCCGGCGTGGCGGGCATGGGCGTTCTCTGGCTGCCGCACTACATGGCCGCGCCCCACGTGGCCCAGGGCGAGCTGGTGCCGCTGTTCGAGGGCTGGCACTTCGGCGCGATGCCGATGTACGTGATGTTCCCGCCGAACCGGCATGCCAGCGCGAAGCTGCGCGTGTTCATCGAATGGATCGACGAGCTGATGGCGCTGCATGCGCCGATTGCTGCGCTTGGGGATGCCTGAATCACTCCGGCGAGCGTTCGCGCCAGGCCTCCAGGATCATCGTCTCGATGTCATGCACTTCGCGCCCGACCGCCGCAGCCACGGCCTCCCGGTATGGCGGCATG
>NZ_JBFTPJ010000340.1:0-5559 GCF_056398445.1 Variovorax sp. 01T439_2 | reverse complement strand
GGTGTCGGTCATGCGGGAACTCCTTGCGCTTGCGCGTTGCTCAGCTTGGCCTGCTGGTAGGCGGCGTACAAGGCTTGGTAGATGGGGCCGGGACGGCCATTTCCAATCGCCTGGCCATCGAGCGTCACGACCGGCAGCACTTCCTTGCTGGCCGACGAGAGCAGCAGCTCGTCGGCGCCGAACACCTCGTCGCGAGAGATGCGGCGCAGCGCAAACGGGATGCCGCACTCGGCGCACAGGCGTTCGAGCAGGCCGTAGCGGATGCCGGTCAGCACCAGGTTGTCCTTGGGCGGCCCCACGAGGCCGCCGTCCTTCACGATCCACACGTTGCTCGACGAGGCCTCGCTGAGCCATTCGCCGCGGAACATGATGGTCTCGGCCGCGCCGGCCTCGACGCTGATCTGCCGCGCCAGCACCGCGCCCAGCAGGCTGGTGCTCTTGATGTGCGCCTTCTGCCAGCGGAAGTCGTCCGCGCTCACGCAGGCCACGCCCTTGGCGCGCACGGCGTCGGCCGCCGGCGGCAGCGGGTTCACCATCACGAACACGGTCGGGTGCACGCCACGGGTCATGGCATGATCGCGCGGCGCGACACCGCGGGTAATTTGAAAGTACACGGCCTGGGGCGCATCGCCGCCCGGCTCGACGAGCCGCATCACGATGCCTCGCCACTGGGCGAGCGTGAGCGGATTGGCGATCTGCAGTTCGGCCAGCGAGCGATCGAGGCGCGCCATGTGCTCCTCGAAGCAGAAGGGCTGGCCGCCGTAGACGGGGACGACTTCATAGACGCCGTCGCCGAAGATGAAGCCGCGGTCGAGCACGCTGATGCGTGCGTCCTTGAGCGCGGTGTACTCGCCGTCGAGATAGCAGAGCGTGGAGGGGAGTGCGGCGGTAAGAGGGTGCATGCTGGAATTATGGTTGCGCGCGGCAGGTCGGGTTCTCGTCAGCCGATGAAGCCTCGATTTGCAAACGCGACAGCTCGGGTGGTCGGATGGGCTGGGTTTTTACTTATAATCAATGGCTTTGTAGAAATTCTGGGTCGTCATCCGGGCTTCATTCGAAATGAAAACAATCGCCCGAAAAGATGAACAAGTCGCGGAAGACCTCGACGCAGAATACAAGCCGTTGACCGCCGATGAGGCGCGTGAACTGCGAGCAAGGCATCCCTCGATCTCCCCCTGGTGGGTCATCGCGGGGCAGTTGGTTGTCGGTCTGCTGGTGGCTTTGGCCGCCTGGGGACTGACGGGGAGGCAAAATCTGGGGTGGTCCGCCGGCTACGGCGCGATTGCGGTGGTCATTCCTGCTGCGGTGTTCGCGCGGGGGCTGACCGGCCGGTTTTCTTCCCTGAATCCGGGCACTGCGGTGGTTGGGTTCTTCCTGTGGGAAATGGTCAAGATGGCCTTGTCGATTGCGATGTTGTTCGCAGCGCCAAGGCTGATAACGGCGCTGAGCTGGCCAGCAATGCTGATCGGCCTGGTGGTGACAATGAAGGCGGCCTGGTTGGCGGTGATGTTCTCGCCCCGGCGCCGGCAACATAGAGACGAGTAACTGAATGGCTGCTGAAAACGCTGCGGAACATGGTCAGACCGCGGGTGAATACATCATTCACCACTTGACGCACCTGCAAAGCTCCAAGCCTGGGGGTGTTGCGGACTTTTCGGTTTTCAATTTCGACTCGCTCTTTTTCTCGATAGCACTGGGCATCCTGGGTTGCTGGCTGCTCTGGCTGGCTGCCCGCAAGGCTACTTCGGGCGTTCCCGGCCGTTTTCAAGCAGCCGTCGAACTGCTGGTGGAAATGGTCGACCAGCAGGCCAAGGGCATCGTCCACAACGCCACCAGCCGCAAGTTCGTTGCCCCGCTGGCGCTCACGATCTTCGTCTGGATCTTCCTGCTCAATGCAATGGACCTGTTCCCGGTCGATTTGTTCCCGGCGATCTGGGCCAAGATCTTCCACATCGCCGGCGAAGATCCGCACCATGCCTACCTGCGCGTCGTGCCCACGGCCGACCTCTCGGTGACAATGGGCCTGTCGGTCGGCGTGCTGCTGGTCTGCCTCTACTACAACATCAAGATCAAGGGCCTGGGCGGCTGGGTGCACGAGCTCTTCACGGCGCCGTTCGGCAACCACTGGGCGCTGTATCCGTTCAACTTCGCCATGCAGATGATCGAGTTCGTCGCCAAGACCGTCTCGCACGGCATGCGGCTGTTCGGCAACATGTATGCCGGTGAACTGATCTTCCTGCTGATCGCGCTGATGGGCGGCGCCTGGACGCTGTCGACCACCGGCGTGCTGCTGGCGCTCGGCCACATCGTTGCGGGCACCGCGTGGGCCATCTTCCACATCCTGATCATCACGCTGCAGGCGTTCGTGTTCATGATGCTGGCGCTGGTCTACATCGGCCAGGCCCACGATCACCACTGATCATCCGTTTTCGTTTTTTTGTTTTCTCTTCAACCAAAGTCCTCTAGGAGTCATCATGGAAGTTATTAGCTTTGTTGCACTGGCCGCCGGCCTGATCATCGGTCTGGGCGCTGTGGGCGCATGTATCGGCATCGGCATCATGGGCAGCAAGTACCTCGAGTCGGCCGCACGTCAGCCTGAACTCATGGGTGAACTTCAAACCAAGATGTTCCTGCTGGCCGGTCTGATCGACGCCGCTTTCATTATCGGCACCGGTATCGCCCTGTGGTTCGCAACGGCCAACCCGTTCCTGGCTCAGATCGCCAACCTGCCGAAGTAAGTCTTTCTCGTCGGACCCGTGTCGTCGTTCCCCTCTGTGGAATGGCTTCGCATTCAATCCCAAAGAGAGGGTGAAAAGTGAGCATTACCGGTACCCTGATCGTTCAGATGATCGTGTTCCTGATCCTGGTCGGGTTCACGATGAAGTTCGTGTGGCCGCCGATCGCGAAGGCGCTGGACGACCGCGCTGCGAAGATCGCCGAAGGCCTCGCTGCCGCCGACAAGGCCAAGTCCGAACTCTCCGCCGCCAACAAGCGCGTGGAAGCCGAACTGGGCCAGGCACGCAACGAGTCCGCACAACGTCTTGCCGACGCCGAACGTCGCGCCCAGGCCATCGTTGAAGAGGCCAAGGCCCGCGCGACCGAGGAAGGCAACAAGATCGTTGCAGCCGCACGCGTCGAAGCCGACCAGCAGGCACTGAAGGCGCGCGAAGCACTGCGCGAGCAAGTCGCGGCCCTGGCTGTCAAGGGCGCAGAGCAGATCCTGCGCAAGGAAGTGAATGCAGGCGTTCACGCCGATTTGCTCGCCCGCCTGCAGACCGAACTCTGATAGAAGCCATGGCAGAACTCGCCACCATTGCACGCCCCTACGCCGAGGCGCTCTTCAAGGCCTCGTCGTCCGACGTTGCCGGCACCAGCGCCTGGCTCGAAAAGATGGCCGTCATCGCGGCCAGTCCGGAGCTCCAGCAGTTCGCCGACAACCCCAAGGCCACGGCCGAGCAGGTTCTCGGCGTGGTCGCCGGCGCCTTCGGTGCGCCGCTGCCCGCCCATGCCCAGAACTTCCTGGGTGCGCTCCTCGAGAACGGGCGCTTCTCGGTGCTGCCGGAAATTGCGAAGCAGTTCCGGGCACTGGCCAACGCGAAGAGCGGTTCGTCCGACGCCGTGGTCTACAGCGCCTTCCCGATCGATGCGTCGGCCCTGGCCAATGTGGCGGCCGCGCTCGAAAAGCGCTTCGGCCGCAAGCTGCAGGTCACGGTCCAGCAAGAGCCGGAACTGATCGGCGGCATTCGTGTGGTGGTCGGCGACGAGGTGCTCGACACCTCCGTCAAAGCGCGCCTTGAACAAATGAAAGTTGCGCTGGCGGCCTGACGGTCTTCAGCCCTCTACTTGTAGCCTCAAAGAAAGAAGGAAAGAGTCATGCAACTCAATCCCGCAGAAATTTCCGAACTGATCAAGAGCCGCATCGAGGGCCTCGGAGTCAGCGCCAACATCCGCAACGAGGGCACCGTGGTTTCGGTGACCGACGGCATCGTGCGCGTGCACGGCCTGTCCGACGCGATGCAGGGCGAAATGCTCGAGTTCCCGCCCACGGCCGACGGTACGCCGTCGTTCGGCCTCGCGCTGAACCTCGAGCGCGACTCGGTCGGCGCCGTGATCCTGGGCGAGTACGAGCACATCTCCGAAGGCGACACCGTCAAGTGCACGGGCCGCATCCTGGAAGTGCCCGTCGGCCCCGAACTCATCGGCCGCGTGGTGAACGCCCTGGGCCAGCCGATCGACGGCAAGGGCCCCATCAACGCCAAGATGACCGACGTGATCGAGAAGGTCGCACCGGGCGTGATCGCCCGCAAGTCGGTCGACCAGCCGATGCAGACCGGCCTCAAGTCGATCGACTCGATGGTGCCGATCGGCCGTGGCCAGCGCGAGCTGATCATCGGCGACCGCCAGACCGGCAAGACCGCCGTGGCAATCGACGCGATCATCAACCAGAAGGGTCAGAACATGACCTGCGTCTACGTTGCGATCGGCCAGAAGGCTTCGTCGATCAAGAACGTGGTGCGCGCACTGGAACAAGCCGGCGCGATGGACTACACCATCGTGGTGGCCGCATCGGCCTCCGAATCGGCCGCCATGCAGTACGTGTCGGCCTACTCGGGCTGCACCATGGGCGAATACTTCCGCGACCGCGGCGAAGACGCGCTCATCGTCTATGACGACCTCTCCAAGCAAGCCGTGGCCTACCGCCAGGTCTCGCTGCTGCTGCGCCGCCCGCCAGGCCGCGAAGCCTACCCCGGCGACGTGTTCTATCTCCACAGCCGCCTGCTCGAGCGCGCAGCCCGCGTGAACGCCGACTACGTCGAAGCCTTCACCAAGGGTGAAGTCAAGGGCAAGACCGGYTCGCTGACSGCRCTGCCGATCATCGARACSCAGGCCGGCGACGTGTCCGCCTTCGTYCCGACCAACGTGATCTCGATCACCGACGGYCARATCTTCCTGGAAACCRACCTGTTCAACGCCGGTATCCGCCCCGCCATCAACGCCGGTATCTCGGTGTCGCGCGTGGGTTCGTCGGCGCAGACCAAGGTCATCAAGGGCCTGTCGGGCGGTATCCGTACCGACCTGGCGCAGTACCGTGAGCTGGCTGCGTTCGCGCAGTTCGCCTCCGACCTGGACGAAGCCACCCGCAAGCAGCTCGACCGCGGTGCCCGCGTGACCGAACTGCTGAAGCRGGCCCAGTACAGCCCGCTGCCGATCTCGCTGATGGGCGCCACGCTGTTCGCGGTGAACAAGGGCTTCATGGACGACCTCGAGATCAAGAAGGTGCTGCCGTTCGAACACGGCCTGCACCAGTTCCTGAAGTCCAGCCATGCTGCGCTGCTCGACAAGATCGAAAAGGCCAAGGCACTCGACAAGGACGCCGAGGCCGAGCTGACCGCCGCCATCACGTCGTTCAAGAAGTCGTTCGCCTGATCGGCCGGACAAGGAGCACTCATGGCAGCTGGTAAGGAAATCCGCGGCAAGATCAAATCGGTGGAAAACACCAAGAAGATCACCAAGGCCATGGAAATGGTCTCGGTTTCCAAGATGCGCAAGGCGCAAGAG
>NZ_JBFTPJ010000339.1:0-5570 GCF_056398445.1 Variovorax sp. 01T439_2 | reverse complement strand
GGGCACGCACCTCGTGCGCACGGGCGTGCTGCGCGTGTTCGGCGCCAACCTGCGCAAGATCCTGGTGCAGAGCATGCGCAACCGCTTCACGGCCGCGCTGTCGGGCATCGGCGTCACGGCCCTGGTGCAGTCGAGCACCGCCACCTCGCTGATGACCTCCTCCTTCGTGGGGCAGGGCCTGGTCACGCTGCCGGCGGCGCTGGCGGTGATGCGCGGGGCCGACGTGGGCACGGCGCTCATCTCGGTGCTGTTCTCGGCCGATCTCTCGTGGCTGTCGCCGATGTTCATCTTCGTGGGGGTGGTGCTGTTCATCACCCGCTCGGCCAGCGTGGCGGGCCGCGTGGGGCGCGTGCTGATCGGCCTGGGGCTGATGCTGCTGGCGCTGCAACTGGTGGTGGAAGCGACCGAGCCCCTCTTTTCGGCGCCGGCCGTGCGCGTGCTGCTGGCCTCGCTCAACAGCGACGTGCTGCTCGAGATCACCATCGGCGCGGCGCTGGCGATCGTGGCCTATTCGAGCCTGGCGGTGGTGCTGCTGGTGGCGGCCATGGCCAGTTCCAACGTGGTGCCGCTGGACGTCGCCCTCGGGCTGGTGCTGGGCGCCAACCTCGGCAGCGGCCTGCTGGCGGTGCTGACCACGGCCAAGTCCGCGGTGCCGGTGCGGCAGGTCACGGTGGGCAACCTGCTGTTCAAGGGGCTGGGCGTGGCCATCGTCGCGCCTTTCGTCGGGCTCTGGCTGCGCTACGTGCAGCCGCACGTGCCGAACGCGACGCACGGCGTGGTGCTGTTCCACCTGGCGTTCAACGTGCTCATCAGCCTGGGCTTCATCGGGCTCACGCAGTGGGTTGCCGCGCTGGTCACGAAGATGCTGCCGGTGCCGCCGCTGCCGGCCACCTCCACGCGGCCGCATCACCTCGACCCGTCGGCGCTGTCGACGCCCTCGCTCGCCATTTCCAACGCGGCGCGCGAGGCGCTGCACCAGGCCGACGTGGTGGAGACCATGCTCATCGGCACGCTCGACGTGATCCGCCACAACGACCTGCGCCTGGCGCAGGAACTGCGGCAGCTCGACGACACGGTGGACGAGCTCTACTCGGCCATCAAGTACTACATGACGCGCATCTCGCGCGAGGCGCTGGGCGAGGAAGAAAGCCGGCGCTGGACCGACATCATCAGCTTCACCATCAACATGGAGCAGATCGGCGACATCATCGAGCGCGTGATCATCGACATCGAGGACAAGAAGATCAAGCCGCAGCGCAATTTCTCCGAGGCGGGCATGGCGGAAATCGTCGAGCTGCACGGGCGGCTGGTCGCCAACCTGCGGCTGAGCATGAGCGTCTTCCTGAACGGCAACGTGCGCGACGCGCAGCGGCTGCTCGAGGAGAAGGCGCGCTTCCGCGACCTCGAGCGGGCCTATGCCACCACCCACCTCGACCGCCTCTCCGACCGCACCACGCTGAGCATGGAGACCAGCTCGCTGCACATCGACCTGATCAGCGACCTGAAGCGGATCAACTCGCACATCTGCTCCATTGCCTATCCGATCCTCGAATCGGCGGGCGCGCTGGCGCCGAGCCGGCTGCGCGAATCGCGCCTCGGGAAGATCGAGGGCTGATCTGGCGTCGGGTCGGTCAGTGCGCCGCCGGGAACGGCGGGACTGAGAACTGCTCCTGCCGGCGGCGCAGGCAGAAATCGACCAGGTCGTCGAGCTCGGTGGCCTTGTCGAACACCGCGTCGGCGCCCAGCTGCGCGCACTTGCGCCGCATCTGCGGCGTCAGGTGGTTGCTGAGCACCACCATCTTCTGGTTCGGATCGCGGTTGCGGCAGGCTTCGAGCACGCCGAAGCCGGTGCCGTCCTTGAGGAACAGGTCGACGATGGCCAGGTCCCATTTCGACAGGTTGCCCGCGAGCCAGCGCGCGCCCTCGTTCTCGGTTTCGGCCTGGCCCACCGGATCGACCCGCGCCACCTCGCGCAGCGTGCCGACCAGGTTCTCGCGGATGGCGGGGTTGTCCTCGACGATGAAGGTTCTGACGGTGTCCATGGCGCGGGCCTTCGCTGGCTTTGCTGAAGGCTACAAAGTGCGCCTTGCACAAGACGCAGGCATGACACCCCACCGCGGGTAGGACGGCGGCTGGCCCGGCCTCAGAGCGTGAGGATGGTGCAGCCGGTGGTCTTGCGCGCTTCCAGGTCGCGGTGCGCCTGCTGCACGTCGGCCAGTGCATAGCGCTGGTCGATCGGGATCTTCACCGCGCCGCTCTGCACCACGGCGAACAGGTCGTCGGCCATGGCCTGCGTGCTCTCGCGCGTGGCAATGTGCGTGAACAGCGTCGGTCGCGTCACGTAGAGCGAGCCCTTGGACGCGAGCGTGCCCAGGCTGATCGGCGGTACCGGGCCCGAGCCGTTGCCGAACACAGCCAGCAGGCCGAACGGGCGCAGGCAGTCGATGGAGCCTTCCCAGGTGTCCTTGCCGACCGAGTCGTACACCACCTTCACGCCCTTGCCGCCGGTGATCTCCTTGACGCGGGCCGCGAAGTTCTCGGTGCTGTAGTTGATGGCATGCGCCGCGCCATGTTCGAGGGCGAGCTTGCACTTGGCGTCGCTGCCGGCCGTGCCGATCAGCTGCAGGCCGAGCGCCTTGGCCCACTGGCAGGCGATCAGGCCGACGCCGCCGGCCGCCGCGTGGAACAGGATGAAATCGCCGGGCTGCAGGCCTTCGGCCGGCAGCGTCTTCTTCAGCAGGTATTGCGTCGTGAGGCCCTTGAGCATCATGGCCGCGCCGGTCTCGAAGGAGATCGCATCGGGCAGCTTGCAGACGTTCCTGGCCGGCATCACGCGCAGTTCGCAGTAGGCGCCGGGCGGCTGGCTCGCATAGGCGGCGCGGTCGCCGGCCTTCAGGTGCGCCACGCCTTCGCCCACGGCCTCGACCACGCCCGAGGCTTCCATGCCCAGCTGCAGCGGCATCTGGAACGGATAGAGCCCGCTGCGCTGGTAAGTGTCGATGAAGTTCAGGCCCACGGCCTTGTGGCGGATGCGGATCTCGCCGGGGCCGGGCTCGCCCACCTCGACGTCGACGATCTTCAGTTCCTCGGGGCCGCCATGGCGGTCGATACGGACGGCTTTGCTCATCATCTTTGCAGTCTCCAGTCGCACAGAAAAGAAGAGGCGCATGGTGCCACGTTTGGCCTTCGCGCGACGGGGGCGGGGAATGCCCGGTAGAGTCGGCGGCCATGCAGATCCAGCAGCGCCTCACGCCTTCCACCGTCTTCCTGCTCACCGTGCCGCCGCTGCTGTGGGCGAGCAATGCGGTGGTCGGCCGCCTGGTGCGCGACCTGGTGTCGCCGCTCACGCTGAACTTCGTGCGCTGGGTGATCGCGTTCGTGCTGCTGCTGCCGCTCRCATGGCCGGTGCTGCGCCGCGGCAGCCCGATGTGGGCGCACTGGAAGCGCTATTCGGTGCTGGGGCTGCTGGGCATCGGCTGCTACAACGCATTCCAGTACCTGGCGCTGCAGACCTCCGCGCCAATCAACGTCACGCTGGTGGGCTCCAGCCTGCCGCTGTGGATGCTGGCGGTGGGCGGCATTTTCTTCGGCGCGCGTGTCGGCGGACGCGAGATCGGCGGCTCGCTGCTCTCGATGCTGGGCGTGCTGCTGGTGCTGAGCCGCGGCGAATGGCGGCAGCTGCTCGCGCTGCGGCTGGTGCCGGGCGATCTCTACATGATCCTGGGCACCATCGCCTGGGCGTTCTACAGCTGGTTCCTCGCGCGCACGCGCGAGCCGCAGGACGTGCGGCAGGACTGGGCCGCGTTCCTGATGGCGCAGCTGGTGTTCGGCCTCGCGTGGTCGGGCCTGTTCGCGGCCGGGGAATGGACGCTGGCCGATGCGCGCATGGAGCTCGGATGGCCGCTGCTGGCGGCGCTGGCCTTCATCGGCATCGGCCCGGCCGTGGTGGCCTACCGCTGCTGGGGCAGCGGCGTGCAGCATGCGGGGCCGCAGGCCGCGAGCTTCTTCATGAACCTCACGCCGCTGTTCGCCGCGCTGCTGTCCGCGGCCTTCCTGCGCGAGCCGCCGCACTGGTACCACGGCGCGGCCTTTGCGCTGATCGTGGGCGGGATCGTGATCTCGTCCCGGCGCCCATAGCCGCGCGCGGCACGAAGCGCGCGCAGCCTGGGGGCGAGCTCAGTACGTGCCGGGGTAGGCGCCGCCGTCGGCCAACACGTTCTGTCCCGTCATGTAGCCGGCCTGCATGCTGCAGAGAAAGGCGCAGATCGCGCCGAACTCGGCGGGCGTGCCGAAGCGCCTGGCCGGAATGTTCTTCTTGCGGGCTTCCCACACGGTGTCGAAGTCCTGCCCCGACTTCTGCGCTGCGCCGGCCATCGTGCCCTTCAGGCGGTCGGTGTCGARGGAACCGGGCAGCAGGTTGTTGATGGTCACGCCCTGCGCGGCGATGGGCGTGCGCGCCACGCCGGCCACGAAGCCCGTGAGGCCGCTGCGCGCGCCGTTGGAGAGGCCGAGGATGTCGATGGGCGACTTCACCGAGCTCGAGGTGATGTTGACGATGCGCCCGAAGCCGCGCTTGGCCATGCCGTCGACCGTGGCCTTGATRAGCTCGATCGGCGTCAGCATGTTGGCGTCGACGGCCTTGATCCATGCCTCGCGGTCCCAGTTGCGGAAATCGCCCGGGGGCGGGCCGCCGGCGTTGGTGACGACGATGTCGAAGTCGTGGCCGAGCGCGAACACCGCCGCGCGGCCGGCTTCGGTGGTGATGTCGGCGGCCACGTGCTTGACGAAAGGCGTCGGCGAACCGGCTGCCGCTGCGGCCAGCTTCGCAGCCGCCGCTTCGAGCGCCTCGGCGCCGCGCGCCACGATCACCACGTTCACGCCCTCGCGCACCAGCGCCTCGGCGCAGCCGTAGCCCAGCCCCTTGCTCGCGCCGCACACCAGCGCGGTCTTGCCTGCAATGCCCAAATCCATGTTGTTGCTCCTTGACTGCAGGAGCGCTAGCGCCCCGTGCGTGTGAAAACGAAGATGCCCGCAATCACGAGCACCGTGCCGGCCGCGATCCACGCGGTGAACGGCTCGCCGAGTATGACCACGCCCATGAGGATGGTCGACAGCGGCCCGATCATGCCGGTTTGCGCGGCCATGGCCGGGCCGATGCGCTCGATGGCCATCATGACCATGAGGACAGGCACCGCCGTGCACAGCGTGGCGTTGAGCACCGACAGCCAGATGACCTCGGGCGCCACCTGCATTGCGGCGCTCATCGGCCGCGTCAGCGCGAACTGCAGGATGCACAGCAGGCAGGCCACGGTGGTGGCCAGCCCCACGAGCCGCAGCGAGCCCAGGCGCTTGACGAATTCGCCGCTGTAGACAAGGTAGGCCGCATAGCTCACGGCGCTCAGGAACACGAGGAAGGTGCCCCAGGCCGCCGCCCCGCCGCCCTTGCCGCCKCCGCCGATCCAGAGCTCGTGCCCGAACACGAGCAGCACGCCGGCATAGCTCACGATCATGCCGAGCACCTGCGGCCGCGTGGCGCGCCGCCGGTACAGGAGCCAGCCGAACAGCAGCAC
>NZ_JBFTPJ010000338.1:0-5572 GCF_056398445.1 Variovorax sp. 01T439_2 | reverse complement strand
GAGCGTGCCCTGGTGCACAGGCCATCGGGTGCTCCCCGCAGCGAAATAAAGGAGGAGCCGAAGGCGGGGGACATTCGCGGAGGGGAGTACCCGGTGGCCTGTGCACGCACCCCGAATACGCCGTCCGCAAAACGGAATTCAAACAGCTTGCTTATGCCGTTCGATACACACGTCGAGCGTTTCACTGCCGGCCCGCTGCCACCAGTCGAGATTCGAAAAGATCTCGACCTCGCTGAACCCCGCGAAGCCCGTGTCCTCGACCCAGCCGCGGATCTTCTTGAGCTCGACCACGCCGTCGCCCATCATCCCGCGGTCCGAGAGCAGGTCGCGCGTGGGCGTGAGCCAGTCGCAGACGTGGTACGCCAGCAGCCGCTCGCGGCCGGCGCGCGCGATCTGCTGCTGCAGCTTCGGATCCCACCACACGTGATAGATGTCCAGCGCCACACCCAGCATGCCGCTCTTGCCCGCATCGAGCTCGTCGCAGATGTCGAGCGCGTGTTCGAGCGTGTTGATGCAGGCGCGGTCGGCCGCCTGCATGGGATGCAGCGGCTCGATGGCCAGCGGCATGCCGACTTCGCGTGCGTATTCAAGCGATGCGGCGATGCCGTCGCGCACCTCGCCGCGTGCGCGGGCGATGTCCTTGTAGAGAGGCTTGCCCTCGAGCGCGCCGGGCAGGGCGCCGACCACCAGCACGAGGCAGGGCGCATCGAGCGTCTTGGCCTCGTCGATCGCGCGGCGGTTGTCGTCGAGCGCGGCCTTCAGGCCCGCTGCATCGGCCGCCGGAAAGAAGCCGCCGCGGCAGTAGCCCGAAAGGCCGATGCCGTGCGCCTTCAGCTGCATTGCGATCTTGTCGAGCCCGACGGCCGCCACCTGGTCGCGCCAGGGGCTGATCGCGCGGATGCCGCGTTCGGCGCACTGGTCGATRATGCGGTCCAGCGGCACCTCGGCGCCCAGTTGCTTGCGGATGGTGGCGGTGTTGATCGACAGCCAGTCGTGGTTCTGCGAGAAGTCGCGCATGGCTTCGATCAATTGTCCACGCCGTGCAGCGCAAGCAGCGTCTTCATGCGCCGCGCCGCCAGTTCCGGCTGCTCCAGCAGGTTGGCCGCGTCGGCCAGCCGGAACAGCTCGGCGAAGTGCTGCAGCGAACGCGTGCTCTGCTGGCCGCCCACCATCGTGAAGTGCTTCTGGTGGCCGTTGAGCCAGGCCATGAACACCACGCCGGTCTTGTAGAAGCGCGTGGGCGCCGCAAAGATGTGGCGCGACAGCGGCACCGTCGGGCCGAGGATCGCGTGGAATTTTTCCGTATTGCCTTGGGCCAGCGCACCCAGCGCCGCGCTCGCAGCCGGCGCGATGGCGTCGAAGATGCCCAGCAGCGCGTCGCTCTTGCCGTGCGTGGGCTCGCGGCCGAAGCCGTCGCCGGCGATCAGCTCGGCATAGTTGAAGTCGTCGCCCGTGTACATGCGCACGCCCTTTGGCAAGCGGCGGCGCATCGCGATTTCCTTGTCCTTGTCGAGCAGCGAAATCTTGATGCCGTCGACCTTGTCGGGATGCGCCGCGATGATGCCGATCGCCGTGTCCATCGCGGCGTCGACGTCCTTCGTGCCCCAGTAGCCGGCCAGCGCCGGATCGAACATCTCGCCGAGCCAGTGCAGCACCACCGGCTGCCTGGCCTGCGACAGGATTCGGTCGTACACGCGCTCGTAGTCGGCAGGGCTCTTCGCCACGCGCGCGAGCGCACGGCTCGCCATCACGATCAACTTGCCGCCGAGCGCCTCGATCGCCGCCATCTGCTCTTCGTAGCCGCGGATCACGTCGTCCACGCTCTTCACCTCGTCGAGGTTCAGGTGGTCGGTGCCGCAGCCCGAGGCGACCAGCGCGCCGGGCACGTCCTTCGCGGCATCGAGCGAGCGGCGGATCAGCTCGAGCGAGGTCGGCCAGTCCAGGCCCATGCCGCGCTGCGCGGTGTCCATGGCTTCGGCCACGCCCAGGCCCAGCGAGAACAGGTGGCGGCGGTAGGCGATGGTCGTGTCCCAGTCGACGGCGGCCTGCAGCCAGGGGTCGACCGCGGCCAGCGGGTCGGCCACCACGTGCGCGGCCGAGTAGGCGATGCGGTTGAACTTGATGCCCGCATCGGGCTTCACCGGCGCGGTGCCGCGCAGGGCGTAGGGCGCGAGCGAACCGCTCGCGGTGGGAAGGGTCAGCGTCAGTGCCATGRCTTGTACTTCTTCTTCAGACCTTCAGCGCGGGCACGTCGACCCAGCGGCGGTCCTTCCACGATTCGAGCGCGGCCTCGACCAATTGCACGCCCTTGGCGCCCTCGGGCAAGGTCCACTTGTAGGGCTCGTTCTCCACCACGTGGCGAATGAAGTGCTCCCACTGGATCTTGAAGCCGTTGTCGTAGGCCTGCGAATCGGGGATCTCCTGCCACTGGTCGAAGAAATTCATCATCTGCTTCTCGTCCGGGTTCCACACCGGCCGCGRCGTGGCCACGCGCGACTGGGCGCGGCAGCTCGACAGGCCCGCCACGGCCGAGCCGTCGGTGCCGTCGACGTGGAAGGTCACGAGGTCGTCGCGGCGCACGCGCGTCGCCCAGCTCATGTTGATCTGCGCGATCACCGGCTCGCCGTTATGGCCCGTGAGCTCGCAGGTGGCGTAGGCCGCGTCGTCGGCGGTGGCCTCGTAGGGCTTGCCGGCCTCGTCCCAGCGCCTGGGGATGTGGGTCGCGCCAATGCACGACACAGACTTCACTTCGCCGAACAGGTTGTCCAGCACGTAGCGCCAGTGGCACATCATGTCCAGGATCATGCCGCCGCCGTCTTCCTTGCGGTAGTTCCAGCTCGGGCGCTGGATCGGCTGCAGGTCGCCCTCGAACACCCAGTAGCCGAACTCCAGGCGCACGCTGAGCATGCGGCCGAAGAAGCCGGCGCGGCGCAGCATGTCGAGCTTGCGCAGGCCCGGGAGGAACAGCTTGTCCTGCACCGCGCCGTGCTTGAGGCCCGAGCCTTCCGCGAGGCGCGCGATCTCGACGGCCTCATTGAGATTGGTGGCGATGGGCTTTTCGCAGTACACGTGCTTGCCGGCGCGGATCGCCTTGGCCAGCAGCGTCGGGCGCATCTGCGTGGTGCCGGCGTCGAAGAAGATCGTGTCGTCCTTGTTGGCGAGCGCCGCGTCCAGGTCGGTGCCCCAGCGCGCGATGTTGTGGGCCTTGGCGAGCGCTTCCATCTTCTCGGCGTTGCGGCCGATGAGGATCGGGTCGGGCATCACCTTGTCGCCATTCGACAGCGTGACGCCGCCTTGGGCGCGGATCGCGCAGATCGAGCGGATCAAATGCTGGTTCATGCCCATGCGTCCGGTGACGCCGTGCATGATGATTCCGAGTCGTTGGGTGGCCATCGTTTTCTTCCTTGGGATGCGAGAGAGGTGCTTCAATAGACGGAACGCATGGCGTCCCACGAGATGCCGGCGCCGGGCTTGCCGGTGGCAAAGCCGGGCGCGGTGGCGAGCGGCGACAGGGCTAGCTGTCCGCCGCGGATGGCGAGGCGCACAGCGCCGTCGCTCGGTTCGTAGAGGCCGGGATGCAGCTTCAGCAAGGCCTGCTGCTCCGCCTCGGGCACGGCCGCAAGGCCGTTGACGTAATGGTGTCCGTTGCGCTCGACATGCGAGAGGCCGAGCCAGCCGACCAGCGCGAGGTCCTGCTGCACGCCGATGCCGGCCTGCATGGTCAGGTCTTCGCCGGACAGGAAATAGCGGTCCGCTTTCTCAGAAGCATTCCAGTGCGCGCAGCGCGCCGCATTGACCACCGACTTGTAGAAGCCCTTGCAGCTCTTGCTCGACACGCCGGTGTAGCCCAGCGCACGGGCCCGCACGAAGGCATCGAGCGTGGCGTCGGATTCGTCGATGAGCAGGGGAATGCGCTTGCCCAGCGCCGCCACGTCGCGCTGCAGGGCGGCATCGCGGCGGATCGGCTGTTCGACGAAGGCCATCCTCTGCGCGAGCTTCCACAGCACGGGCGTCGACAGCATGCGGTCGAGGAAGACGGCGAAGTCGCCGGCATCGGCGTACTGCTCGTTGCCGTCGAGCGTCACGAGCTGCGCGTGGCCGTCGATCACGCGGGCGATGCGTTCCAGGCGCGCGATGTCCTGCGCCGTGTGGCCGCAGAGCTTGAGCTTGAAATGCGTGAGCCCGTAGCGTTGCACCGCCGCGGCCAGCGTGGTGGGCAGGCCGTCGGCCGGCGCATCGGGCAGCGGGTCGCTGTCGTCGATGGCATCGGCCAGGCCGACCGTGTGGCGCGCCGCGATGCTCTTGCGCGGCGATCGGCCGGCCAGGAAGCCGGACATGCCGAAGCCCGCGAGATCGTCGGCCAGCCCGCTGCCGGCAACATCGATGCCGCACAGGTTGGCGCTCATCGCCGCGGCAAAGCTCTGGCCCGTGTGCAGGCACRGCGCATCCATCAGCGCGCGGTCGATCAGCGCGGGGCCGTAGCTCGCCACCAGCGCCTGCAGGCCCTTGGCTTTCGCGCGGGCCTGCAGCGCGGCGTAGTTCGATGCGAAGTGCGTCCAGGCGGTCTGCGCTTCGTCCTCGGCCAGATAGGCTTCGCGCGMATCGCGCAGCGCAAAGCGAAGCTGCTCGAAGTTCTGCTCGTTGGTGAGCGCCGGGTTCTTGTCGAACCACTTGGGCACCATCATCTCGGCCGCACAGCCTTCGGCCGTTCGGCCATTCTCGAAGCGGATGCGCGCCCGCACGTAGACCTGCGGGCAGGCCGTGACGGTGGCGGCGCCAAAGCGGAACGGCAGCCTGAGCGCGACGTCGCGCTCGGCAAACCGGATCTCCTCGACGTGGAAACGGGGCGCGTCCATGGGTGCGGCTCAGTGGTCCAGGATGCCCTGCGAGAAAAAGTGCGCGCGCACCTCTTTGGTGTAGGCGCCGAACTCGGCCGAGGCCATGACGTCGAGCGTGCGCGGGCGCGGCAGGTCGATGTCGTAGACCGCGGCGATCGAGCCGGGGCGCTCGCTCATCACGATCACGCGGTCCGAGAGAAAGATCGCCTCGGGGATGCTGTGCGTGATCAGCATCACGGTTTTCCTGGAGGCCATCCAGATGCGCTGCAGCTCCAGGTTCATCTTCTCGCGCGTCATCGCGTCGAGCGCGCCGAAGGGCTCGTCCATCAGCAGCACCGAGGGGTCGTGCAGCAGCGCGCGGCAGATCGACGCGCGCTGCTGCATGCCGCCCGAAAGCTGCCAGGGGTACTTGCCCTCGAAGCCCTTGAGGCCCGCCATCTCCATCAGCTCGCGCGCACGGGCCTGCGACGCGGCCTTGGGCAGGTGGCGCATCTCGGCCTGCAGCAGGATGTTGTCCTCCACGCTGCGCCAGGGCAGCAGCACCGCGCTCTGGAACACGATGCCCACGTCCTTCTGCGGCCCCTTGATCGGCTTGCCCGCCAGCGTGAGCTCGCCGCCGCTGATCGGCAGCAGGCCGGCCACCATCTTGAGCAGCGTGCTCTTGCCGCAGCCCGAAGGTCCGACGACCGAGACGAACTCGCCTTCACGGATGGCAAAGTCGAGCGGCTTCAGCG
>NZ_JBFTPJ010000337.1:0-5574 GCF_056398445.1 Variovorax sp. 01T439_2 | reverse complement strand
CAGCCGGCCCCAAGGCCTACGTCGGCAATTTCAAGGACAGCACGGTCAGCGTGATCGACACCGGCACCGAGCGCGTGCTCGCCACCGTGCCGGTGGCCACGGGGCCGGACGGCATCGTCATCTCGCCGGACGGGCGCAGCGTGTTCGTCAGCGGCTCCGGCGCCTCGGCGGTGAGCGAGATCGACGCAGCCAGCGACGGCGTGGCGCGCACCATCGAGGTCGGCAAGGGCCCGCAGGGCCTCGCCGCCACGGCCGACGGACGCTGGCTGCTGGTGGCCGTCAACGGCGACGACCGCGTGGCCTTCATCGACACCGCGACGCACGCCGTCAGCGCCACCGTGCCCGTGCCCAAGCCGCACACCATCGCCGTGCGGCCCGACGGCCGGCAGGCCTACGTCGCCTCGCAGGAGCCGGGACACTTCGCACTGGTGGTCCTCGACCTGGCGGCGCGCACGGTGGTCGCGGAGATCCCGCTCGAGAAGGCGCCGCGCGACCTGGAGTTCGGCCACGACGGCAAGGCGCTGTACCTGACCCTGGCGGGCGTGCCCGCCGTTCAGGTGCTGGACCCGGCGACGAACCAGTGGCTGGCGCCGATACCGACCGGCGTGTCGCCCCACATCGCCCAGCATTTCGCCGGCATGGCGAGCGGCGTGGTGGTCGTGCAGGGGCCGGGCGAGGTCTTGCTCTTCGACCCGGCCACGCGGGCGCCGGGCCGCAGCATCGGCGTGGGCAAGCAGCCGCACTGGCTCGACCTGTCGGCCGACGGCAAGAAGCTGTGGGTGAGCAACGAAGGCTCCAACGACGTCAGCGTGGTCGACCTTGCGGGCGGCCCGATGCACACCGTGCCGGTCGGCAACGCGCCGCGCAAGGTGGCGGTGCAGCGCGCCGCGTCCGCAGGCACCGCGCATGCATCGCAGACTGGCGTTTCCGCGCAGGTGCTGGCGATCCGCAACTTCGCCTTCGAGCCGGCGCAGATCACCGTCAAGGCGGGCCAGAGCGTGACCTGGAAGAACGACGACGGCGCGCCGCACGGCGTGGCCTTCAAGGACGGCACCGCGGGCATGGACCTCATGCTGCCCGGCAAGACCTTCACCCGGACCTTCGACAAGCCGGGCGTGCACGACTACGCCTGCTCGGTGCATTCCTACATGACGGCGCGCGTGACGGTGCTCGCGCCCTGAGGGAAGGCTCAGCGCTCCTGCAGCGCCTGGTAGAGCTTCAGCGCCGTGCGCGCCGTCTGCTCGTCGCAGATCAGAACCGACAGCAGCCTGGCCCGCAGCACCGCCGCAATGATCGGCGCCTTGTTCTCGCCGCCCGAGGCGACGATCACCGTCGGGATGCGCGCCAGCTCCTCGAGTGAAGGCGCGACCACGCGCTGGTTCAGCGCATGCTTCACCGGGTTGCCGTGGCGGTCGAGGAATTGGCCGATGATGTCGCCCACCGCCTTGGCCTGGCGCAGCTCGGCCACCGGCACGTCCTTCGGCAGGCCGTAGCGCACCAGCAGCGAGCGCGTGCTCAGGTCGCCCACGCTCAGCAGCGCGACGTCGTTGGCCGCGATCTGGCCGAAGGCTTCCTTGAAGACATCCTGCGAGACGATGGTGTCGCGCGATCTGGCGCTGCCCGCATACAGGGGCGCGGCCAGGTAGCTGCACTGCGCGCCCAGCCGCGCGGCCAGTGCGCTGGCCGTCTCGAAGGTGTTGATCTCCAGGCCGCGCGTCAGGCCGCCCATCATCGAGTTGACGTGCACCTCGGGCCATTGGCCAGGTGCGACGTGGCGGATGGCCTCGCGCAAGGTGGCGCCCCAGCCCACGCCCACGCCGCGCACGCGGTTCGTCTCGAGGTGCTTCGAAAGATATTCGCCGGCCGTGCGCCCCAGCAGCACGGGGATGAGTTCGGGGCTCCCGGGCGTGGGAATGATCGTTGCCTCGCGCAGGCCGCAGACGCTGCGCAGCTCTTCTTCCAGCCGCAGGCAGCTTTCGTGGCGCGAGTTGATCTTGATGCTGACCAGCCCGCTCTCGCGCGCCTCGCCCAGCAGGCGGTTCACGCGCAGCCGCGTGAGGCCGAGCTTCGTGGCGATGCCGTCCTGCGTCAGGCCCTCCATGTAGTAGAGCCAGGCCACGCGCACCGCCACCTGATCTTCCTCAGCCATCCGAATTCTCCGTGGTTGTCGTCGTCGATTCTGCGGCCGCGATGGTGGCACGGGTGTGGCGGATTCCGCGCCGCGGGCCCGCCGGTCTACGGGTAGTCACGTGGTTGAAACAAATGTCTTTCAAACTATACACTTGTTCATCGACCGGAAAACGGCGTCCAGATTGCAGGAGACATGAGCGATTCGTCATTCCCCCTGAAGGCCGCGCTGCGCGATGCGGCGGTCACCAAGGAAGTCGTCATCGAGCACGCCGCGGTGCGCTCGCTGCCCGGCGTGCTGCAGCGCTGCGCGCCGGGCCGGCGCTGGATGCTGGTGGCCGACGAGAACACCTGGGATGCGGTGGGCGCGTCGGCGCAGGCCCTGCTCGAATCGCAGGGCGTGTCCTGCGCGCCGCCGCTGGTCTTTCCTGCGAAGCCTCGCCTGAAGCCGCGCGTGGCGCGCTCGGCGGCCATCGCACAGCAGCTTTCCGCGCAGGCGGTCACGCCGATCGCGGTGGGCTCGGGCGTCGTCAGCGACCTCGCCAAGCATGCGGCCTCGCTCGCCGGCCAACCCTATGTGTGCCTTGCAACCGCCGCCTCCATGGATGGCTACGCGGCCTCCGGCGCCGCACTGCTCGATGAAGACGGCTTCAAGCGCACGCTCGCATGCCCGCCTCCGGTGGCGGTGCTGGCCGACCTCGACGTGCTGCGCGCCGCACCCGCGCGCATGACGGCCTGGGGCTACGGCGACTTGGCCGGCAAGGCCGTGGCCGGCGCCGACTGGCTGCTGGCCGACGCGCTCGGCGTGGAGCCCATCAATCCGCGTCCCTACGCGCTGGTGCAGGACCATCTCGGCGACTGGCTCGGCGCGCCGCAGCGCCTGGCCGTGCATGAGCCGCAGGCGCTGGCCGGCTTGCTGGCCGGCCTGCTGGTCAGCGGCTTCGCCATGCAGGCGCATGGCAACTCGCGCCCCGCGAGCGGCAGCGACCACCAGTTCTCGCACCTGTGGGAAATGGAAAACCTGCAGGTCGATGGCGAGCCCGCGGCGCATGGCGCCTGCGTGGGCGTCGGCTGCGTCGCCATGCTGGCGATGTACGAATGGCTCATTGCGCAGCCCGCGGCCGCAATGGCGGCTGCCGCAGCGCAGGCGCATGACGGCCAGGACGAGGCCGCGCTGTCGCGCGAGATCGAGGCCGCCTTCGGCAATGAGGAATTCAGGACCGCTGCGCGCGGCGAGATGAATGCGAAGGCCGCACTCGGCAGCCGCCGCGCCCGCCTCGACCAGCTGGTGCGCACCTGGCCCGCGCTGCGCGCACAGCTGAAGCGCCAGCTGATCGGCGCGCGCGACATGCAGCAGCGGCTGGCCACCGTCGGCGGCGCGAGCCATCCCGAAGAACTCGGCATCGGCGCCGCCAGGTTCGCCGCCGACCACCGCCGCGCACGCCTCATCCGGCGCCGCTACACGCTGCTCGACCTGCTCGACGACCTGGGCTGGCTCGACCGCGCAATCGCCGGGCAGTTCGCGCCCGGCGGTTTCTGGACCGCCTGAACGCAAGAACACCCCTGGCATCGACATACCCCACAGGAGAACGCGATGAAGATCCAACGACGCAGCACGCTGGCCATGCTGGCCCTTTCATCCACGCTCTGGCTCGCGAGCGGCACACCCGCCGCCGCGCAGCCGGTGCAGGTGCAGTGGTGGCACGCGATGGGCGGCGCGCTCGGCGAGCGCGTGGAAGAACTGGTGAAGAATTTCAACAGCTCGCAGAACAAGTACGCCGTCACCGCCGTCTACAAGGGCAACTACGACGAGGTCATCAACGGCACCATTGCTGCCTACCGCGCCAAGCGCGCGCCGGCGCTCGTGCAGATCTACGAGCGCGGCTTCATGACCATGCTGCTGTCCGATGCAACCATGCCGGTGCAGGACCTGCTCGACCAGCGCGGCTACAAGGTCGAATGGGCCGATTTCGTGAAGCCGGTGGCCGGCTTCTACAGCTACAAGGGCAAGCTGATGACGATGCCCTTCAATTCGTCCTCGCCGATCCTCTGGTACAACAAGGCGCACTTCGAGAAGGCCGGCTTCGCCGGGCCCGCGCAGACCTGGCAGGAGCTGGAGAAGCAGCTCTACGCCATCAAGCAGAAGGGCATCTCGGCCTGCGGCTCGGTGCTCGCGGGCGACTACCACTGGAGCCTGCTCGAGAACTACAGCGCCATCAACGACCTGCCCTATGCCACCAAGGCCAACGGCTATCAGGGGCTGGACACCGAGTTCGTCTACAACAAGACCTCGGTGGTTTCGCAGGTGGCGCGCATCAAGAAATGGATCGACGACGACGTGATGCAGATCGCCGGCCAGGGCCTGAGCCCCGAGCAGCTCTTCACCTCGGGCAAGTGCTCCACCTACTTTGCCTCGACCGCTGCGCACAGCGGCATCGAGCGCGAATCCAAGATCGACTGGAGCGCCACCTACCTGCCGTGGGAAGAGGGCAAGCAGCCGAAGAACAGCACCATCGGCGGCGCGTCGCTCTGGGTGATGAAGGGCCAGAAGCCGGCCGAGTACGAGGCCGTGGCCGCCTTCCTCGACTACATCGCCAAGCCCGAGACGCAGTTCTGGTGGGTCAAGGCCACGGGCTACGTGCCGCTGACCAACAAGGCCTACGAACTCGCCAAGTCGCAGGGCTACTACAAGGAGCATCCGACGCGCGAGATTGCGATCCTGCAGCTCACGCGCGGCACGCCCACGGCCAACTCCACGGGCTTTCACTTCGGCAACTTCACGCAGACCATGATGGCGCAGCGCGACGAGTTCCAGAACGTGGTGGCCGGCAAGAAGACGCCGCAGGTGGCCATGGACGATGCCGTCAAGCGCGGCAACGAGATCCTGCGGCAGTACGAGAAGCTCAACAAGGGCCGCTACTGAGCGGGCGGTACCCATGGCGGCAGCGATCGAAGCGGGCCTGAAGCGTGCGCACTTCAAGGACGTGCGCCTGCCGGCGCTGCTTTTGCTGCCGCAGCTCGCGATCCTGCTGTTCTTCTTTTTCATTCCGTCGTTCCGCGCGCTCGGGCAGGCCTTCTTCCTGTCCGATCCGTTCGGCAACACGGTGCACTTCGTCGGCTTCGACAACTTTGCGCAGCTGCTGCAAAGCGCCACGTACCACGAGTCGGTCCAGGTCACGGTGGTGTTCACCATTTTGCAGAACCTGCTGACCATCGCGGTGGCGCTGGTGCTGGCCTTTGCGAGCGACCGCGTGATCCGCGGCCGCGGCGTCTACAAGGCGATCATCCTGCTGCCCTATGCCATTGCACCGGTCATCGCGGGCATCCTGTGGGCCTTTCTTTTCAACCCCGCAGTCGGTCCGCTCGCGCAGCTGCTGCATGCGATCGGCCTCGCGTGGGACCCGAACCGCGTGGGCTCGGACGCGATGATCCTGGTCATCCTGGCGG
>NZ_JBFTPJ010000336.1:0-5577 GCF_056398445.1 Variovorax sp. 01T439_2 | reverse complement strand
GTCGGGAGCGCTGCGTTCTTCCGCGCGCAGGATTTTTCGATCGCGATCGCCGATGCGCCCTCGCGGGTGATCGCTTCCACATGCACAACTTGCAGCGCGAGTCTTTTCGCCTTGCCTTGAACCTCGAGAGTCACTTCGATCATGCCGCTCGCAGCCAGCCGTTTTGCCGCGGCCACATCCGCCGACAACGTGAGCCGCCGAGGTGGCGTCATTCGTCCGATTCGCATCAGTAATTGGGTATCCATGGCGAGTCCTTTCGGATAAGAGAAACGATCGAGTGCCAGTCAGGGAAGGGGGTGACGCGGCAGGCATATGGTGAAGACGCAACCGACACCCGGCACGTCCCGCACGGTCAATGTGCCGAAGTCTGCTTCGACGCTTTGGCGGGCGATGGAAAGACCCAGCCCCAATCCGGACCTGTCATGACTGTGTTGATTGAAGGGGGCGAACATCTTGGCGGCGATTCCCGATGGCAGCCCGCCGCAATGGTCTTCGACTTCGATCAGGACGTGCTCGCCAAGTTCATAGGCTTTCAAGGCGACGTCGGTGTGCGGGTGCGTGAACTTGAACGCGTTTTGCAGGAGGTTTGCCAGCGCGGCGAGCAGCAGTTCGCGATCTCCCCGGATGGCCAGCAGGGAATCGACAGGCGGCACCTCGAAGACGCAACCGGCGGCGCCTGCAACGAGCTGGGCCGCGGTTTCAGCGTCCTTGATGAACAAGGCGACGGAAAATGTCTGCCGCTGGTCCGGCGCGCCGCTGCGCACCTCGGCGAGCGCCCGGCTGATCAGGGCACCCATTGCTGACAGGCTGCGTTTCAGCACGGCCCCGGTGGCGCCTCTCACTGTCATGTTGCCGAGTTCAAGCGCGTGAATCGCCAAGGTTGCTGTTCCTAGGGAATTGCGCAGCTCGTGAACCAAAAATCCGAAATGCTCTGTCGCGTCGAGGCTCTGCTGGCGGGCGATTTGCGTATCCCGTTGAAAGCTGAACTCGCTGACGGCGTCCGCGATGGCGTTGTCCAGGCAGCGGTTCAATGTCCGGAATTCCGCGACAGCGAACGGGGCATCGCGTTCAAAGGCCAGGTCCGTGATCGCCTGGCAAAGGTCGCCATAGTCGTGAACGACCTGGTCAACCGTGTAGCCCAGCTTCAGCAGCTCCTTGCCATGGGCTGTGGCGGACACCCCCATTTCCGACAAGGCCAGCGAGTCCCCGCCCGATGGCCCCGAGATCCTGATGCTGTCGGCGGGTTTGTTGTCCTCTTCGGCCGCAAGGGTTCTTATCAGCTGCTCGAGAAACAACGGGATGCCATTCGCCAGCTGATGTTCCGTGGCGGCCCGCCGGGGCCTCAGTGCGACCTTCGACTTGCACCGTGAAACCAGCTCCTCCCGGTTGTTGATGAGAAAGTTGCGCATGTTCCGGGACCTCGATGGCTTTCGCCCGCTTCATTCAATGAATGTCGCCTGCTTCTATTAGAGACTTAGAAGGCGTACCGTCATCTTTAGCGGCGCCGGGGAGAATCGTCGGTGCGGTGTCGCACATACCGTGGCGTGCCGATGTGCAATCGGCACTTGCATTCCCTCGACTGTGTGCGGAAGCGCACAGACGCCGAGGTATCGGCGGCAAAATGATGAGCACTTTGGAATCTCCTTCCGCCATGGCATCGTCTTCTCCCTCGTCTTCTTCGCGCGCAGCCGTGGCGCGCAACAGCCTCCTGGAGGTGATGCCGCCGGAGGTGCTGATGGGCCTGATGCCGCTCCTTGAACTGGTGCCGCTCAAGCTGGGCGAGGTGCTGTACGAATCGGGCGTGGTCCAGCAGTACGTGTACTTCCCGACCGATTGCATCGTCTCGCTGCTGTACGTGCTGGAAAACGGGCAATCGGCCGAGATCGCCGTCGTGGGATTCGAGGGGATGGTCGGCGTGGCGCTGCTGATGGGCGGGGGCAGCACGCCCAACCGCGCCGTGGTGCAAAGCGCAGGCCAGGCGTTCCGTCTGAGCGCCAGCCACATCAAGCAGCTGACGGACAACGGCGGACCCCTGCTGCATCTGCTGCTGCGCTACACCCAGTCGCTCATCACCCAGATGTCGCAGACGGCCGTCTGCAACCGACACCACTCACTGGAACAGCAGCTGTGCCGCTGGCTGTTGCTGAGCCTCGACAGGTTGCCCGGCAACGAGCTGGTGATGACCCAGGAACTGATCGCCAACATGCTCGGCGTGCGGCGCGAAGGAGTGACGGAGGCGGCCGGCAAGCTGCAGCGCCTGAACCTGATCAAGTACTCGCGGGGTCACATCACGGTGTTGGACCGCCCGGGGCTGGAGAAGCAGGTGTGCGAGTGCTACGAGGTCGTGAAGCGTGAAACGGATCGCCTGCTCCCTCGTCAGCTCGCAACCTGAGCCAGCGGCGGTCGCGCCGCATTGGTGCGCCTGCGCACAGACGCGAGAGGGGCCCTCGGCAACAATGCGCTCGGTTGCGCATTCCCGCGCTGACTCTTGATTCTTCCCAACAGGCGGTTCCGTGACATCAGCCCCGCCCCGCACCGTCCTCAACCGCCTGCTCGAGGCGCTGCCGCCCGCGGACCGGGTGCATCTGCTCGAGCGCTGCGACAGCGTGCAGTTGGTCACGGCGCAGATCCTCTACGAGCCGGGCGATGTCATTCATCACATCCATTTCCCCACGAGCGCGTTCGTCTCGCTGGTGTCGACCGCGGACGGCCACGATGGCCTCCAGACGGGGATGGTGGGCAACGAGGGGGCCCTGGGCTACGAGCTGTCGCTGGACGTGCAGCGCGCGCCGCTGCGGGCACTGGTGCAGGGGGGCGGCATGGCCTGGCGTCTGACGGCACAATCGTTCGCCCAGGAGCTGGAGCAGAACTCGAAGCTCAAGCGCATCCTCAATCGCTACGTCTGCGTGCTCTTGATGGAATTCGGCCGCTCGGGCCTGTGCAACCGCTTCCACTTGATCGAGGAGCGGCTGGCGCGCTGGCTGCTGACTACACAGGACTGCGCGCATTCGACGCACCTCGCGCTGACCCATGAAGTGCTGGGCCGCATGCTGGGCGTGCGCCGGGTCGGCATCACCAATGCGGCAACGGCGCTGCACAGGCGCCGGTTGATTGACTATCGACGGGGCGTCATCACGATCACGGACCGCGAAGGGCTGGAGAACGCGGCGTGCGATTGTTACCGGGCCAATCGGCGCAGTTATGCGCACCTGATCGCATAGCTGCCGGTCGGCCGCGATGCGCCGCCGTCTTGCATGTGCGCTGCTCCAAGCAACAGGCGGCATGAAGCCGATCGATCCGGAAGTGCGCCTGGCCGGGCCGGCCTTGACCGTCGATTGCATGCGGTCAATGAACGCCATCCTCGAGCCGCAGGCTGTGACTTGGCAGCCTACGTTCCCACCTAGATGTGAACGCGGGAACATAGATGGCAGACGATTTGGAAGACCTCAAGCGCCGGCCGGTGGTGGGGGACAAGAGCGACGGACGCAGCATGAACGACGAAGCCGCGAAGTCGCAGCCGGTGGCACTGTGCCTGCAGCCAGGCGCCTCGGAGTCGCGCCTGGCGCGCGAGTGGGGCGTCAATGCCAATCAGGTGGGACGCGGGCTTCGCGAGCACGGCCATGGTGGTCGCGCGCGCAAGGCCGTGGCCAGCGTGGTGGCGGCGTTCGTGGCGGTCTCGGTGCCGCCTGCTTCGCTGATCGCGGTCCGAAGCGGCGACGACAGCCTGAGGGCGCCGGATGAGGGGCAAACCTCGTCGATTCGAAGCATTGGGGAGGCGAGATTCATCATCATGCACACCATGACTTTCATCACACGCCAAATCGGTGACCTGTTCAGACCTTCCCCTAGAAAGTCGGGGCAATGACGTCCAACTGGCATAGCCGGATTGTCATGGTTTGCCGAAACGGCAGTAATTGATCTACGGAAGCCGGGGCGATTCAGTCTATGTTCGCTGGCGCACCGTCTCATGCCAGGAATGCGCCTAGCCTGAGGGGCCTTCAAAGGATTCTCCATGAGCCGTTCACTACTGACTTTTGCGCTGCTCGGCGCGTTGAGCTTGGCCGCGTGCGATAGACCCACCGCCGTGGTCGCCGTTCCAGCGGCACCCGTGGCTGTGCCCGGACCCGCAGGGCCCCCAGGTATAGCAGGTGCTCAAGGCGTCGATGGAAAAAAAGGGGACACTGGCAAGCCCAGTGAGAGTACTACTGTGATCATCACGCCAGCTCCGGAGGCCCAGCCAGCGAAGTAAAGCGACAGACTTTGCGGATCCCTGAAAAATGCTGAACGGCGAAAGCAGCACACCACCAGTGATGTGCTTTCGCCCCGGTCAAGCCGATAGCACGAAGCGCCATTCACGGCTCGTCGAGGGCGTGATGAATGCTGCCGCGGTCTCGCTGCGATTGCGCGGTCCCGACTTCGAAGCTGCGGCGWCCTACCTTGCGCGAACGTCAGCCCTCGGATTAGCAATGATGTCGAAAGTCATCTCAGCGAAAAAGTTGAAGCCGACGGGTAGCCGTAAAGCCAGCACGTATCAATACACCGAGGTTCCGAACTCTTTGTGGCCTGGATGCCTCAGGCTTGCATGCGTTGTGACTTCAATCATTGGCGTCTCGTTGCTGGCCGGCCGGGCCGCGATCACCCATACAACCGCGTCGCGCAGGATCATCGGCGTACTGCGCCCGTGGAGGTAGGTACAAAGCAGAGACTCAGCCGTGAATTGGGAGGGTGCATGGTGCCCTCCATATGGAAGGAGTTGGAACCGTGACACTACCGCTGGGAGGAAGTTTGGACCGTGAGGTAGCGCACAGACCGAACGCCAGAGCCACGCCATGATCTCGTTGACGGCCATCCAGCGCTGGTAGAGGTAGCTTAGGCGCCCGCCCATCCAAGGTGGAGCCTCGATGCTGGCGGGCTGTCACTGTCCAAATCCTGAGCCTCCGACGTTTCAGTGCCCGCCTCAAGCGGGCATTTTTACACCTGTTCCGCGCACAGCCGGTCGACGTAAGCCATTGCCTGGGTCTTTTCTGGACTTGCTCTTGAGGTGGCCAGCAACAATTATCTTGAGCGGCGGCGCTCAAAGTCGTTGACGCCGGGCATTGGGGGAAAGTAGCGCTTTTTATGTACGGAACCGAACAGACCAGTTTCCTCGACTTTCCTAACGTGACTTGCACTCATGGGAGGAAAATCGATGTCAAAGCAAATCATCCACAGCGCGACCATCACTCTGAAGCTGCCGCTCAATACGAGTGCTGAAGAACAGGCGGCAGCGTTGCAGGCCGCCGGCATTCCCATCGACGCAATCGGGAATGCAGCGTCGGGCTTTCTATTCGTTCGGCGCACGAGGGATTGGAAAAATCCGACCAAGATCTTTCGCTGGTTTGCCACAGACATAGGGCTAGTCGCCCTATAACCGAGGCGTTCGGCCGTTCTTTTCCCTCTTCCGGCACCGGAGGTGGTCCGCGCTCGGTCTTGGCTGTAGCGCGCCAAGTATGTTCGCCATCGCACGGACGGTTCACCCCGACCGGCCAACGATGGGGCTGGGTCTTTCCATCGCCCGAATTCCGGTCAAGCCACGGT
>NZ_JBFTPJ010000335.1:0-5579 GCF_056398445.1 Variovorax sp. 01T439_2 | reverse complement strand
CCCTATAATCAATCACCGGGCCCAAGTTTCTTGTCGCCCGGTTTTTTTGTGCCTGCATGGCGCCAATGACTGGGCCGGGACCAAGCGCCCACGCCGCTCCGAAATCGTTCGGCGGCGCACCTTTCACAGGAAGCTTGGTTTCTCATGCAGATCTTCGATTACGACAACATCCTTTTGCTTCCGCGCAAGTGCCGCGTGGAAAGCCGCTCGGAGTGCGACGCCAGCGTGACGCTCGGCGCGCGCAGCTTCCGCCTGCCGGTGGTGCCGGCCAACATGAAGACGGTGGTGGACGAGCCGATCTGCCTGTGGCTCGCGCAGAACGGCTACTTCTACGTGATGCACCGCTTCGACCTGGACAACGTCAAGTTCGTCAAGCAGATGCACGCCAAGGGCGTGTTCGCCTCGATCTCGCTGGGCGTGAAGAAGCCCGACTACGACACCGTCGACCAGCTGGTGGCCGAGGGCCTCGTGCCCGAATACATCACGATCGACATCGCGCACGGCCATGCCGACAGCGTGAAGAACATGATCGGCTACCTCAAGCAGAAGCTGCCGGGCTCGTTCGTGATTGCCGGCAACATCGGCACGCCCGAAGCTGTGATCGACCTCGAAAACTGGGGCGCCGACGCCACCAAGGTCGGCATCGGCCCGGGCAAGGTCTGCATCACCAAGCTCAAGACCGGCTTCGGCACCGGCGGCTGGCAGCTCAGCGCGCTCAAGTGGTGCGCGCGCGTGGCAACCAAGCCGATCATCGCGGACGGCGGCATCCGCGACCACGGCGACATTGCCAAGAGCGTGCGCTTCGGCGCCTCGATGGTGATGATCGGCTCGCTCTTTGCGGGGCACGAGGAATCGCCGGGCCGCACCGTCGAGGTCGACGGCGCGCTCTTCAAGGAGTACTACGGCTCCGCCAGCGACTTCAACAAGGGCGAGTACAAGCACGTCGAGGGCAAGCGCATCCTCGAGCCCATCAAGGGCAAGCTGGCCGACACGCTGATCGAGATGGAGCAGGACGTGCAAAGCTCCATCAGCTACGCGGGCGGCCGCGCGCTGATGGACATCCGCAAGGTCAACTACGTCACGCTCGGCGGCGACAACGCGGGCGAGCACCTGCTGATGTAGGCACGGCCGGGTCAGGCCTCCAGCAGCTGCACCGCGTCGCGATGCAGCCTGTGGGCCGGATCCGCCAGCGCGTCGACGATGCTGAAGTGGTTCAGCCCGGCAAGCGATTCGCACACGGGCACGGCGTTGCGGCCCCACGCCTGGCGAATCAACGCATTCTGGCGAATGAACTCTTCGCTCTCCTCGGCCCCCACCAGCGCATGCAGCTGGCCGCGCGCGGGGGCCGGCCACAGCGCGGGGCTGGCGCGCCGCGCATCCGCATCGCCGAGCTTCAGGACGTTTTCGAGGAACGGCGTGCGCTGCAGCGGACGAAGGTCGTGCAGGCCCGAGATCGACAGCGCATTGCGCACCAGTTGCGCCGGCAGGTCGGGCGCGGCCGCCTTCCAGTTGCAGGCCAGCAGCGCCGCCGCCATGTGGCCGCCGGCCGAATGCCCGGCCACGGTGATGCGCGAGGGGTCGGCACCAAAGCTCGCGGCATGGCGCCAGGTCCACTCGAGCGCACGCACCATCTGCATGAGGATGCCGGGCACGGTCACGGGTTYCTCCGCCGTCCCGGGGCACAGCGCGTAGTTGGGCATCACCACGCACACGCCGCGGTCGTTGAATGCGGGCGCAATGAACGAATGGTCGCGCTTGTCCATTCCGCGCCAGTAGCCGCCGTGAATGAACACCAGCACCGGCGCGCCGGGCACGGGTGCGGGAAAGATGTCGAGCGTCTCGTTCACGCCCGGGCCATAGGGCACGTCGATGCGGCCGGCCAGGGCTTCGCGCACGGCTTGCGAGTCGCGCCCCCAGCGGGCGAAGTACGCCAGGTGATCCTTCACGCGCGCAAGATTGTTGTACATGCCTTCCAGCCAGGCGGGTTCGTACGAGGCCATGCGGGTGGTGCTTTCCTTCTTTTTTCGAAGGGCGCATCTTGGCATGCGGGCCATGCGCTCCCGGGCCTGTTCTGGTTAAAATCCGGTTTGCGTTGGGGGGGTAGCTCAGCTGGGAGAGCGCCGCGTTCGCAATGCGGAGGTCGTGAGTTCGATCCTCATCCTCTCCACCATCCCATCAAAAGGGCTCGGATTTTTCCGAGCCCTTTTTCTTTGCCCGGCCACCGGGCACTCCTCCGAGCGCCGATACATCTGCTGGCTGGCAGCCGCAATTTGCATCATTCGGTAACAAAAGTACACATTGCGGTCGGGGTTAAACAAAAAGTATTGCTTTCGACTACAAAAGTAGTAATGTGAAATCCTCGCAGTTATTAATTTTGGCGCAAAAGTGAACCAAGGTGTTACCTCGCAGAGCTTCCGTCCCAGGGGCATCGGTGCCCTGTCGTGGATGGCTGGCGAGGCATGAGCCGTTCTATGCACTCGAAACCGCGCCATGCAAGCCCACTCCATCGACCCGGATTCCGGGACCGACTCCAGCCTCAGTGCCGATGCGCTCATGGTGGCGCGGATGCGGCTGGTGCTGTCGGTGTCGGCGCTGCTGGCGGTTGCAGTTGACCTTCGCGACCCGCAGCTGCGCATAGGCGGCGCCGTCTGGCTCACCTTCTCCTGCTACGCGATCTACAGCCTTGGCGTGTACATCTGCACGCGCAAGGGCCAGCCCTACTTCCAGGGCAAGGCCATCCACTGGTTCGACGTGCTGTGGTTCACGCAGATCGTCTTCGCGAGCGGCGGCACGGGCAGCCTTTATTTTCTTTTCTACTTCTTCGCCATCCTCACCTCGTCCTTCCGGTGGGGATACGAGGAAGGCGCCCGGGTCACCATGGCCTCGGTCGCCTCGTTTGCCGTCTGCGGCCTGGGAGCGAGCCTCGCGGGCGACACGCCGCAGCTGCTGATGCGCACCACCTTCCTGCTGGCACTGGGCCACATGATCGGGCACTGGGGCGGATCGAAGGTCGAGCTGCGGCGGCGCCTTTCCCTGCTGAGCCAGGTGAGCCGGCTGTCGAACCCCCGGTTCGGCGTGGCCCGCACGATCGCCAGCACCATGGAGAAGACGCTGGCCTTCTACAAGGCAAGCCACTGCGTGCTCCTGACGCGCGACACGGCCACCGGCAGCTGGGTCATGCGCACGCTCAGGCAAAGCCACGCGGGCGAGGCGGTCGACGTCGAGACCATCGACCAGGCTTTCGAATTGCCGCTGATGACGCTGAACCCCGGCCACATCGTGCTGCGCAACCGCCTGCCCTGGCCGCTGAGCCGGCTGTGCGTGCAGGGCCATGCCTTCGACCTGCGCCTGCGCCGCTGGTACCCGCAGGACGAGCCGGGCCTGCGGCGCAGCGCCGCGGTTGCCGCCATGCTGGAGGCGCGCTCCTTCATCAGCGCACCGCTGCCGATGCGCCAGGGAGAAGGACGCATCTACGTGTCGTCCAGCAACGGGCATTTCCGCAAATCGGATGCGCTGTTCCTCTCGCACATGATGAACCAGGTCTTTCCCGTGATCGAGACGATCGGGGTGCTCGACCGGATGGCGTCGGAGGCGGCCTCGAAGGAGCGCCTGAAGATATCGCTGGACCTGCACGACACCGCGATCCAGCCCTACATCGGCCTGAAGCTGGGGCTGAGCGCGCTGCGCAAGAAGGCGGGCGCCGACAACCCGCTGGTCGAAGACCTGGACAAGCTCGCCAGCATGGCCGATGGCGTGGTGGCCGACCTGCGCCACTATGCAGGCATCGTCAAGCATGGCGGCGAAAGCCACTGCGAGTTCATTCTTCCGCACCTGCACCGCCAGGCCGCTCGCATCAAGACGCTCTACGGCATCGACATGGAGATCCTGGTCGATGGCGATGTCCACCTGGACGACCGGATGACGGCCGAAGTGCTGCAGCTGGTGCGCGAAGGACTGAACAACATCTGCAAGCACACCCATGCGCACTGCGGCTGCATCCGCATCGGCTGCACGGATGGCAGGCTGCAGATCAGGATTGAAAACGAGTCCTGCGGCATGGACTTCTCGAACTTCCGCCCACGTTCCATCAGCGAACGCGCAGCCGCCCTCGGCGGGCATGCGCAGGTCGGCCAAGGCGCGGGCGGCGCCACGGCCRTACTGATCGAAATACCCATCTAGGAAGGCGAAGGTGTAAACATGCAAGCCACAACAACACACCCCATCGGCGTCATGCTCGTGGACGACCACCAGACCATGCTGTGGGGCCTGTCGAAGCTGATCGACGGCGAGCAGCCGCGCATGAAGGTCGTTGCAACGGCCAACTGCTTCGAGCAGGCGCTGGAGCGGACCGAGCACCTGGTGCCCGACGTGATCCTGCTCGACCTGGACCTGGGGGGCCGGTGCTCCCTCGACATCCTTCCCAAGCTGCTGTCGAACGACGTCTCGCGCGCGCTCATTCTCACGGCCGAACGCAAGCAGCAGACGCTGGACCTTGCCGTGCTGCGCGGCGCCAGGGGCGTGCTGTGCAAGGACGCTTCGGCCGAAGAGGTGATCGATGCGATCTCGCGCGTGCACAACGGCGAGCTGTGCATCGACGCGCAGGCCATGGGCCGCGTGTTCTCCGAGCTGACCGCGCCGAAGAAGCCGGCGAAGGCGGACCCCGAAGCCGCCCGGATCGCGAGCCTTACGCAGAAGGAGCGGCAGATCATCCGCGCCGTGGTGGAAGGCAGCGGCGCCGCGAACAAGACGCTCGCCTCGCGGCTGTTCGTGACCGAACACACCTTCCGCAATCACCTCACGTCGATCTACCAGAAGCTCGACGTGGCCAACCGGCTCGAGCTCTACATCTACGCGATCAAGCACCAGCTCGACGCCGCGCCCCATTGAGGGGGCGCGGACGCCGGGCTCAGTGCCCGCCGCCGAGCATCGGCATGATGATTCGAACCATGCGGATGGCCGCCGGCGTCAGGATGACCGCCGAGATGCACGGAAAGATGCACAGCACCAGCGGCAGCAGCATCTTGGTCGGCACCTTGGCGGCCAATTCTTCCGCGCGAACCTGGCGCTTGTGGCGCAGGTCGTCCGAAAACACGCGCAGCGATTCGCCGATGCTGGTGCCGAAGCGGTCGGCCTGGGTCAGCATGGTGGCAAAGGTGCCGATTTCCTCCACGCCGGTGCGCAGCGCAAGGTTGCGCAGCGACTTCTCGCGCGTGCCGCCAGCGCGCATCTCGAGGTTGGTCCAGTGCAGTTCCTGCGCCAGCGCCTCGCTCTTGACGCGGATCTCCTCGGTGACCTTGACCAGCGCGGCATCGAGCCCCAGGCCGGCCTCGACGCAGACCAGCATCAGGTCGGCCGCATCCGGAAAGTTCTCGAAGATCTCGCGCTGGCGGCTCTTGATCATCATGCGCAGCACGATGTTGGGCAGGTAGCAGCCGAGCAGTGCCACCACCGCCAGCCACAGCAGGGTCGTGGTACCGTCGCCCGCGCCCGCCGCACGTATCGCCAAGAAGGCCAGGGCCGCAAAACCGAGCGGCAGCAACGTCTTCAGGCCGAAGTAGAAGAGGCTCGCATCCGGGTGG
>NZ_JBFTPJ010000334.1:0-9920 GCF_056398445.1 Variovorax sp. 01T439_2 | reverse complement strand
CTGCTGGGCTGGGCCGCGGCGCAGCTGGCGCAGGGGCTCGATCCCGCGTGGCAGCCCGAGGTCGTGCATGCGCACGACTGGCATGCGGGGCTGGCGCCGGCCTACCTGCACTTCGCGCGCGAGGCCGGCTTGACCCGCGCGGGCAGCGTGTTCACGGTGCACAACCTGGCCTACCAGGGCATCTCGGCGCCGTGGAACTTTGCCGACCTCGGCCTGCCCGCGCCGGCGTTCCACATGAACGGGCTCGAATACCACGGGCAGGTGTCGTTCATGAAGGGCGGCCTCTACTTTGCCGACCGCCTGACCACCGTGAGCCCGACCTACGCCCGCGAGATCCAGACGCCCGAGCAGGGCTTCGGCCTGGACGGCCTGCTGCGCCTGCGCGGCGGCGTGCTCACGGGCATCCTCAACGCGGTCGACGACGAGGTCTGGAATCCGGCCACCGACAGTGCGCTGGTGCAGGGCTACCACACGCCCGAAGGCCGCCACATGGCGGGCAAGGCGCGCTGCAAGGCCGTGCTGCAGCACCAGCTCGGCCTGGCCGAGCGCCCCGATGCGCCGCTCTTCATCCTGGTGAGCCGGCTCACCGAGCAAAAGGGCCTGCACCTCGTGCTCGGCGGCCTCGACACCCTGCTGGCCGAAGGCGGCCAGCTCGCGCTGCTCGGCAGCGGCGAGGCCGGGCTCGAGCAAGCCTTCCGCGAGCGCGCGGCGGCCGCGCCGCGCGCGGTCAGCGTCACCATCGGCTACAACGAAACGCTCGCGCACCAGCTCTTCGGCGGCGGCGATGTGACGCTGGTGCCGTCGCTCTTCGAGCCCTGCGGCCTCACGCAGATGTACGGCCTCAAGTACGGCAGCCTGCCGCTGGTGCGCCGCGTCGGCGGCCTGGCCGACACGGTGGTCGACTGCACGCTCGAAGACATGGCCAGCGGCCATGCCAGCGGCTTCGTCTTCGACCGCTTCGATGCCACCGACTACGATCGCGCGCTGCGGCGCGCCTTCGCGCTCTACCAGCGTGCGCCCGACTGGCGCCGCGTGCGCGGCAATGCCATGCGGCGCCCGGCCGACTGGGCCAGCGCCGCCGGCCAGTACATCGAGGTCTACCGGCAGGCGCTCGAGTCCGCCGGCACCTGAACCAAGCGCCACGGCACACAACCCCACCACTCTTCACCGAAGCCCATGACCATCAAAGACTTCGCCTACGACCATCCCGACCGCGACGTGGCCGCGTTCAAGCGCGCCGTCGCCAACAAGCTGATCTACGCGGTCGGCAAGGACCCCGTCGCGGCCAGCCAGGACGACTGGCTGCACGCCACCGCTCTGGCCGTGCGCGACCAGCTGGTCGAGCGCTGGATGGCGACCACGCGCGCCAACTATGCGCAGGACCTGAAGCGCGTCTACTACCTCTCGATGGAGTTCCTGATCGGGCGCACCTTCACCAATGCGCTGCTGGCGGTCGACCTCTACGACACGGTGCGCGAAGCGCTGGCCGACTTCGGCGTCGACATGGCGGCCCTGGCCGAGCGCGAGCCCGATGCGGCGCTGGGCAACGGCGGCCTCGGCCGGCTCGCGGCCTGCTTTCTCGACTCGATGGCCACGCTCGGCGTGCCGGGCATGGGCTACGGCATCCGCTACGAATACGGCATGTTCCGCCAGCGCATCGTCGACGGCCAGCAGGTCGAGACGCCCGACTATTGGCTCACGCGCGGCAACCCCTGGGAGTTCCAGCGGCCCGAGGTGAACTACCGCGTGCGCTTCGGCGGCCGCGTGCAGAAGCGCGAGGGCACCAACGCGCCCTACGGCGCGGCCGACTGGGTCGACACGCACGACGTGCTGGCCGTGGCCTACGACACCATCATCCCGGGCTACGGCACGCAGGCCACCAACACGCTGCGCCTGTGGTCGGCGCGCGCCACCGAGGAAATCGATCTCTCGGCCTTCAACCGCGGCAACTACATGGCGGCGGTGGAGAGCAAGAACCACTCCGAGAACGTCTCGCGCGTGCTCTACCCCGACGACTCCACGCCTTCGGGCCGCGAGCTGCGGCTGCACCAGGAATATTTCTTCTGCAGCGCGAGCGTGCAGGACCTGCTGCGGCGCTACCTGCGCAACCACAAGAGCTTCGACCAGCTGGCCGACAAGGTCAGCATCCACCTGAACGACACGCACCCGGTGCTCGCGGTGCCCGAGCTCATGCGCCTCCTGCTCGACGAGCACGGCCTGGCGTGGGACACGGCCTGGGCCCACACGCAGAAGGTGTTCAGCTACACCAACCACACGCTGATGCACGAGGCGCTGGAGACCTGGCCGGTCGAGATGCTCGGGCGCATCCTGCCGCGGCACCTGCAGATCATCTACGACATGAACGCGAAGTTCCTCGCGGCCGTGACGCAGAAGGCCGGCAACGACGTCGAGCTGCTGCGCCGGCTCTCGCTGGTGGACGAAGCGGGCGAGCGCCGCGTGCGCATGGCCTACGTGGCGGTGCTCGCGAGCCATTCGATCAACGGCGTGTCGGGCCTGCATTCGGAGCTCATGAAGCAATCGATCTTCGCGGACTTCGCAAGGATCTTCCCCGAGCGCTTCAACAACAAGACCAACGGCGTCACGCCGCGGCGCTGGCTCGCGCAGGCCAACCCGCCGCTCGCGAGCCTGCTCGACCAGCGCCTGGGCAAGGGCTGGCGGCGCGATCTCTCGCAGCTCGAGGCGCTGCGGCCGATGGCGGCCCAGCCGCCCTTCGCGCGGGCCTTCCGCCATGCCAAGCGCGAGAACAAGCTGCGCCTGGCCAACTGGGTCGAGCAGCACATGGGCCTGGTGCTCGACACCGACGCGATGTTCGACGTGCAGGTCAAGCGCATCCACGAATACAAGCGGCAGCTGCTCAACGTGCTGCACGTGGTCACGCGCTACCACCGCATCCTCGATGCGCAGGCCGCGGGCGCGCCGGTCGACATCGTGCCGCGCGTGGTGGTGTTCGCGGGCAAGGCGGCCTCGGCCTACCAGATGGCCAAGCTCGTGATCCGGCTGATCAACGACGTGGCCCACACCATCAACAACGACAGCCGTGTCGGCAAGCTGCTGAAGGTGGTGTTCCTGCCCAACTATAGCGTGAGCCTGGCCGAGGTGATCATGCCCGCGGCCGATTTGTCGGAGCAGATCTCCACCGCAGGCACCGAGGCCTCGGGCACCGGCAACATGAAGTTCGCGCTCAACGGCGCGCTCACCATCGGCACGCTCGACGGCGCCAACGTGGAGATGCGCGACAACGTGGGCGCGGAGAACATCTTCATCTTCGGCAACACCACGCCAGAGGTGGCCGACATCCGCGCCCGCGGCTACCAGCCGCGCGACATCTACGAAGAGAACGCCGAGCTCAAGCGCGTGCTCGATGCGATCCGCGACGGCGCCTTCTCGGCCGGCGAGCCCTCGCGCTACCAGGGCATCTACGACGCACTCGTGAACTGGGGCGACCACTACCTGCTGCTGGCCGACTACGCGAGCTACGTTGCGAAGCAGGCCGAGGTCGATGCGCTCTACCGCGACCCGGACGCCTGGACGCACATGGCCATCCTCAACGTGGCGGGCATGGGCGCGTTCTCGTCCGACCGCACGATTGCGCAGTACGCGCACGAGATCTGGCACACCAAGCCCGTGGTGCTGGCCTGAGCCTTCGACTTTCTCCCTCCTGCCGGGGGAGGGCCGGGGTGGGGGCACGTCGGCCTCGATGCCTTCGCGTCATCGGATGCGGGGCCAGCCCCCATCCCAGCCTTCCCCCGGAAGGGGAAGGAGCAAGACAGGATCAGCGCGGCGTTTCGGGCGCCGCCTTGGCCTCGGTCACGAAGCCGATTCGGTTCAGGCCCGCCTTGTTCGCAATGCCCATCAGCGCCACCAGCTTGCCGTAGGGCACCGTCTGGTCGGCGCGCAGCTGCACCTCGGTGTCCTTGCTGTCGGCGGCGGCCTTCTGCAGGCGGGCGGCCAGTTCCTCGTCGGTCACGGGCTGGTCGTTGAGGAAGGTCTTGCCCGCGGCATCGACCGACACGCTCACGAACTTGGGCGTGTCGTTGGGCTGGCCGGCATCGGTCTGCGGCAGGTCGAGCTTGATCGAGCTCGCCATCAGCGGCGCGGTGATGATGAAGATCACGAGCAGCACCAGCATCACGTCGACCAGCGGCGTGACGTTGATGTCGGACAGCGGCCGCTGTCCGCCCGCCCCGGTCGCGCGCCCGCCGCCGGCGGCACTGCTGCCCAGGGAGGTGCGACCGAAGGCCATGGCTCGTGCGCTCCGTTCGGCTAGGCCGACACCGGCATGGGCCGCGCGGGCGGCGGCGCGGGCAGTGTCGGCGGGCTGCCGAAGCTGCCGAGCAGGTCGTGCGCAAAGCCCTCGAGCTCGGCTTCGATGCGGCCGATGACGCGGCCGAACACGTTGTAGGCCAGCACGGCCGGAATGGCCACGGCCAGGCCGAAGGCCGTCATCACCAGCGCCTCGCCCACCGGTCCGGCCACCTTGTCGATGGTGAAGCCGCCGGTCTGGCCCGCGATGCCCGACAGCGCGCCGTAGATGCCCCACACCGTGCCGAGCAGACCCACGAAGGGCGCCGTGGCGCCGACGGTGGCCAGCAGGATCTGGCCGGACTGCAGGCGCCGCAGCGCGCCATGCAGCGCGCCGCGCAGCGCCCGCGTGAGCCGCTGGTTGCGGTCGCCGGTGGTGGCGCCGAGCGTGGAATCGCCTGCATCTGCTGCCGCTGCCGCGTTCCTGATGGCGCTCACGGCCGGACCCACCAGCATGGCGCGGTCGAAGGCCTGCAGGCGCTGCTGCGCATCGGCGAGCGTGGCCGACTGCCAGAATGCCGCAATGCTGCGCAGCACGTCGCGCGTGCCGCCGCGCAGCAGCCAGGCTTTCCACAGAATCACCACCCAGCTGGCAATCGACATCGCAAGCAGCAGCGCCGCCACCGAGCGGCTCACGCCGTCGCCCTGGGTCAGCAGTTCGAGGACGCTCATCGTTCTTTCAGCGCAAGCCCAGCACGTCGAACATGTCGAACAGGCCCGCCTTCTGGCCGGCCAGGAAGCGCACGGCGCGCAGCGCGCCCTGCGCGTAGGTGACGCGGCTCGCGGACTTGTGGGTGATCTCGATGCGCTCGCCGGTGCCCGCGAACAGCACGGTGTGGTCGCCCACGATGTCGCCGCCGCGGATCGCGGAGAAGCCGATGGTGGACGGGTCGCGCTCGCCGGTGATGCCTTCGCGCGCGTACACGGCGCAGTCCTTCAGGTCGCGGCCCAGCGCGCCGGCGATCACTTCGCCCATCTTGAGCGCGGTGCCCGAGGGCGCATCGACCTTGTGGCGGTGGTGCGCCTCGATGATCTCGATGTCGTAGCCCGTCGAGAGCGCCTTGGCCGCCATTTCGAGCAGCTTGAAGGTGACGTTGACGCCCACGCTCATGTTGGGCGAGACCATGATCGCGATTCCTTGAGGCCGGTGCGCAGGTCGGCCACGATCGGCACGCCGCTCGTGAAGCCGAGGAACGCAGCCGCATCGGCGCCGATGGCGTTGCTGCCCGCCATGTCGAGCGCGCCGGCCAGCCGGCAATCGGGCGCCTCGCGCACCGCCTCGACCAGCATGCGGCCCATGCGGCCCGAGGCGCCCGCAATCGCGATGCGCCGCAGCGGCGGCGTGGAAGACCCGGAAAGGGACGAAGAAGTGGAAATGGATTCAGTCACGCGGATTCAGCCTTCGAAATTGGCATGGAAACCGGCACGCCCGCCCGACCCGGCGGGTGCGCCCGCCCTCGCCCTGGGTTTGGCGCGCGCTCAGCGCGCGGCTTCGAGCGGGGGGTATGCGGCGGGAAGCGGGGGCAGGCTGGTGGCCGTGGCGGTGGCATCGGCCTTCTTGCCGTCGTCCTTGGGGGCGAATTTCTTGAGCTCTTCTTCCGACGCCTCGAGCGGCGGCACCTTGCCGCTCTTCTTGCGGGTGTCGAGCGTGGCGACGAATTCTTCCTCGCTGGGCATCGGGTCGCCCTCGAAGCGGTCGAGCAGTTCGCCGTTGAAGAAGACAGTCAGGCGGCGTTCCTGGGGATCGACGCCCTGGCGCCTGATCGTGAAGACGTAGTCCCAGCGGTCCTTGTGGAAGACGTCGGTCAGAAGCGAGGTGCCGAGGATTTCGCGCACCTGCTGGCGCGACATGCCGGGCTTGAGCGCCTCGACCTGTTCCTTCGACACGAAATTGCCCTGGACCACTTCGACCTTGTAGGGCGTGATGGCCGTCAGCGCACCACGCGTGCGATCGCTGAAGCCGCTGCAGGCACCGAGGCAGAAGGTCGCGGCGACGGCCGCGGCCAGCAGCCAGGGACGGCGTTGGAGAATGGCAGGCATGGGAGGAAAAAAGGGGGTAGCGATATGATCGGCCATTGTAGCGGCTGGCCCTTTTTGGGGCCTGTCTGCAGCCCAGGGCGCAGGAACCATCATGGCCAATATCGACGAACTCAAGAACACCGGCCTCAAGGCCACTCTGCCACGCCTGAAGATCCTCGAGATCTTCCAGACCGGCAGCCAGCGCCACATGACGGCCGAAGATGTTTTCCGCGTGCTCCTGAACGAGCACTCCGACATCGGCCTGGCCACCGTCTACCGCGTGCTGACGCAGTTCGAGCAGGCCGGCATCCTCGAGCGCAGCCATTTCGAAAGCGGCAAGGCGGTCTACGAGCTGAACGAAGGCACGCACCACGACCACCTGATCTGCACCTCGTGCGGCAAGGTCGAGGAGTTCTACGACGCCGAGATCGAGCGCCGCCAGCAGATGATCTCCAAGGACAAGGGCTGGATCCTGCAGGACCACGCGATGTCGCTCTACGGTCTGTGCGGCGACTGCGTAAACAAAAGATAGCCGGTCAGTCCCCGTCGCGCCCGCTTTCCATCGCCTTGTGGTGGCGCGCCACGAAATCGGCATAGGTGTCGATGCCGCGCAGCTGCAGGATCGAGTTGCGCACGGCGGCTTCGACCAGCACGGCGATGTTGCGCCCGGCCACCACCTGGATGATGACCTTGCGCACCGGAATGCCCAGCACATCCTGCGTGAGCGGCGCCGAGGGCATGCGCTCGTAGTCGCGCTCGAAGCTGTCGCGCCGCACCAGGTGCACGATCAGCTTGAGCCGCATCTTCCGCCGCACCGCCGTCTCGCCGAAGATCGCGCGGATGTCCAGAAGGCCGATGCCGCGCACCTCCAGCAGGTTCAGCAGCAGGTCGGGGCAGCGGCCCTCGATGGTGTTCTGGTTGATGCGGAACAGGTCGACCGCGTCGTCGGCCACCAGGCCGTTGCCGCGCGAGATCAACTCCAGCCCGAGCTCGCTCTTTCCGAGCCCCGATTCGCCGGTGATCATGACCCCCATGCCCAGGATGTCCATGAACACCCCGTGCATCGAGGTGCGTTCCGCGAAATGCTTGGACAGGTAGGCACGCAGCAGGTCGATCACGAAGGCCGACGACTCGCGGGTGGCGAACAGCGGCAGCTGGGCGCGCTCGCAAATCGATAGCAGCTCGTCCGGCGCGGCCTGGCCGTCGGCCAGCACCAGCATGGGCGGCTCCAGCGTGACGATGCGGGCGATGCGCCGGGCGCAGTCTTCCTGGCTGCCGCGCGTCAGGTAGGCCACTTCGCGCGCGCCCAGGATCTGCACGCGGTATGGATGGATGTAATTGAGGTAACCGACCAGATCGGCCGCCGACTGGGCGCGGCTGATGACTTCAGGGTCGAACTGGCGCTCTGACGCCCCGAGCCCGGCGAGCCATTCCCAGCGGAGCGACCCGCGGAATTCCTCGAACATGGCGTCGGCACTGATGACGGTCGGCTTCATGCGTGGGGAGATGGCGCTGCGCGCCTAGTTGGAGGCCGGCCAGAATACCGCGGAACCGGCCCGGCGGGGCCGCGGGAGCCTCTGGGCAGGCACTTCAGGCGACTTGCGTCGACTGCCAGCCGGCAATGAGTCCGTGCAGTTCGGCCGCGTCGGTGCTCGACTTGATCTGCTCGCGCAGGTTAGCGTCGCTCAGCAGCTCGGCGATCTCGGAGAGGATTTCAAGGTGCTTCTGGGTGGCCGCCTCGGGCACCAGCAGGAAGATCAGGAGCCCGACGGGCTGCTCGTCCGGCGCGTCGAAGCCGATCGGGTTGGCCAGCTGGAAGACCGCGGCCATGGGGGCCTTGAGGCCCTTGATGCGGCCGTGCGGAATGGCCACCCCGTGCCCGAGCCCGGTGGAGCCGAGGCGTTCGCGTGCGAACAGGCTGTCGGTGATGAGCGCGCGGCCGAGGCCGTGAAGGCTCTCGAACAGCAAGCCGGCTTCTTCGAAAGCACGTTTCTTGCTGGTAGCGTCAACGCTCACAAGCACTTGAGCGGGCGGCAGGATGGACGCGAGGCGATTCATGGTGGGGGAAGGGCGGGGGCGATTATGCACCCGCTTGGTAAAAACCCCCACTCCCGTTACTTACTTTTTGGCTACATGTTGCCCGGAGGCCTCGCAGCCTTGTCAGCGCCGGTAACAGCAACAGGCAGCAAAAAGCCGCCCGCAGGCGGCTTGTCGGCAGGGGCTGCAGCCCTCTGGCCCGTGGCCTGCTACATCACGCGCTTGGGCGCGGCGTGGTGGTGGTCCTGCAGGCGGTCCTTGTGGCGCACCACCTGGCGGTCGAGCTTGTCGACCAGTTCATCGACCGCAGCATAGAGATCAGCGTGGCTCGACTCCGCGAACATGTCGTTACCCTTGACGTGAATGTTGCACTCCGCCCTTTGGCGGCGTTCCTTTTCCTTCTGCTTTTCCACCGTGAGGAGCACCTTCACATCGACCACCTGGTCGAAGTGCCGTGTGATCCGGTCCAGCTTGCTCGTGACGTAGGTGCGCAAGGCAGGTGTGACGTCGAGGTGATGACCGCTGATCGTCAAATTCATGAATGACCTCCTGAGAATTGACGGTTGGGAAAATGGCCCCGCTCCGGGATGGGGCGCGGCCGGCGAAACAGATATGGGGGTTGGGGGAGAAAAGGGGAAGAAGAGAAAAGATGGGACGGTCGATTCACTATGCCCAAGCTGTCACGGTATTGCAATAGCAGACTTCTCCGGGTGGCGGACGCCGGCGKACCATGCGCTGCTCACGCTAGCGATTCCATAGCGGCCCGCGCATGCAGGCCCGCCGATGCGGCACTTTGGCAGCAAGTGTTTCAGTGCGTCACCAGCGGTGACCCTGCCGGGCGAAGGGCCGGCCGGCTCAGCTCCAGGCCGCGCGCATGCGGTTGCGCAGGTCGATCACCGCGGCCGGCGGCGGCACTGCGGGCGGGCGCGCCGGCGGCGGCGGCCAGGTCTGCTGCTCGAAGCCGGCAAGATCCGATTCGGAAATGAAGCGCGTGCGGTTGGCATACAGGTGCCGGTCGCCGCGCACGGCCTGCTGCGTCACGTAGAAGCGCTGCGGCACCAGAAGATGCAGGTGGTCGCGCGCCCGCGTCATCGCCACGTAGAGCAGCCGCCGCTCCTCCTCGAGTTCGTGCGCGCTCTGCGCCACGTCGGCCGGCAGGCAGCCGTCGACCACGTTGAGCACATGCACCGAATTCCACTCCTGCCCCTTGGCCGAGTGGATGGTCGAAAGAATGAGGTAGTCCTCGTCGAGCGAGGGCGGGCCCGGCTTGTCGCTGGTGGCTTCGGGCGGATCGAGCGTGAGTTCGGTCAGGAAGCGCTCGCGCGAGCCGTAGCCCGAGGCCAGCCGCGCCAGCTGCTCGACGTCGCCGCGCCGCACGCCGGAGGGGTCGTCGTAGAGCCGGTCCAGGTGCGGCAAATACCAGCGCACCGCCAGTTCCACATCGGCCGGCCACGGCAGCGAGGGCGTGCACAGCGCGGCATAGGCTTCGGCAAAGACCGCCCACTCCTCGCGGGCGGCCGAGGGCGGCACGAATTCGCGCA
>NZ_JBFTPJ010000333.1:0-5602 GCF_056398445.1 Variovorax sp. 01T439_2 | reverse complement strand
ACTGCCGCCTGAGCGGCACCACCACGTGCAGCCCCTTGCCGCCGCTGGTCTTGCAGAACGGCGCCAGGCCCAGTTCGTCGAGCACCACGCGCATCAGCTCGGCGGCCTGCAGCACCATGGGCCAGCCGACGCCCTCGCCCGGGTCGAGGTCGAAGGTCATGCGGTCGGGCTTGCCGATGAGCGTCTTCAGGCCGTTCCAGGTATGGAACTCGACGACGTTCATCTGCGCCGCGCTCAGCAGCCCGAGTGGCCCCGCGATCTCGATCAGCTCGGGGTGCTTGGGCCACAGCGCCGCATCGAGCTGCCGCACGCCGGCCATCTGCCCCAGCTCCAGGTGCTTCTGGAAGAACAGCTGGCCGCCGATGCCCTGCGGCGCCCGCACGAACGACACAGGCCGGCCCTTCAGGTGCGGCATCATCAGCGGCGCGACCAGGCCGTAGAAGCGCACCACCTCCACCTTGGTGATGCCGGTCGACGGATCGACCACGCGGTCGGCATGCGAGACCTTGAAGTTGGCAGGCATGGTGGCGGCGGGTTCGGGCTCAGCCTCCGCTTCGCGGCCGGCGCCCGCCGGGTGCACCGGCTTCTCGCGGACGATGGCCTTCGCGGGCTTGTCCGAGCGCACGCTGTGGAACACCGGATGCCGCACGTGCCCGTCCTTCGTCCATTCGGAAAACGTGACCTCGGCCAGCAGCACCGGCTTGACCCAGTGCGCGCGTCGGTCGTTCTCGGTCGGGTTCTTGAACGGCCGCTTGTCGATGCCGAGCGGCTTCAATCTTTCGAGCATGTCGGCGAGCGTCCGGCCGTTGAAGCCCGCGCCCACCGCGCCGGCGTAGATGAGGTCGCCCTTGTCGTCGTGCACGCCGATCAGCAGTGCGCCAATGCCCACGCGCGAGCCCTTCGGATCGGTATAGCCGCCGATGACGAACTCCTGCCGCTGCGAGCACTTGAGCTTGATCCAGTCGGGCGAGCGGCGCGAGGCGTACGTGCTGTTCTTGCGCTTTCCGATCACGCCTTCGARCCCGATCTTGCAGGCCGAAGCCACGATGTCCTCGGGCGGCGCATCGAAGATCTCGCTGAAGCGGATTTCGGGCGGCGCCTTGGCCAGCAGCGCCTGCAGCAGGCCGCGCCGCTCGACCAGCGGCACGCCGGTGAGATCGAAGCCGCCGTAGTACGGCAGGTCGAACAGGAAGTAGACGATGTTGCGCGTGTTCTCGCTGTCGAAGGCGTTCTGCAGGGCCTGGAAGTCCGTGCCGCCGGACTCGTTGAGCACCACGATCTCGCCATCGAGCCAGCCGGGCGCGAGCTTCATGCGCTCGATCGCGCGCACCAGGTGCGGCATGCGGCTGCTCCAGTCATGGCCGTTGCGCGTGACGAGCTGCACGCCGCCCTTCGCATCGATGCGCGCGAGCAGGCGGTAGCCGTCGAACTTGATCTCGTACAGCCAGTTCTGGGGATCGTGCGGCGGGCCGTCGACCAGCGTGGCGAGCAGCGGCGAGAGCTTGGCCGGCATGGCGGCCTTCACCGCATCGGCGGGCATGCCGCTGGCCGATGCCTTGCCGCCGCGCTTTCTGGCCGGTGCGGCCGGCGCCTCGGCGGGCGCCGAGACCGCCGCAGCGGGCATCGGCATCTGCGCCACGCTGTCCGGGAACTGGTCGACCACGCTGAACTCCGCGGCCGGGCGGGCGTACTCGTCGTRCTCCTTGATCAAGAGCCACGCGTCCTGCTTGTCGTCGGCCTTGCCGTGCATGCGCACCAGCGTCCACTTGCCGCGCAGCTTGTAGCCGTGCAGCTCGAATTTGAGGCGCCCCGCCCTGTAGCCCTTGCGCGGATCGCCGATGGGCGTCCAGCTGCCCTTGTCCCAGATGATCACCTTGCCCGCGCCGTATTGCCGGGGCGGTATCTCGCCCTCGAACTGGTTGTAGGCGATGGGATGGTCCTCCACATGCACGGCCATGCGCTTGTCGTGCGTGTCGTAGCTCGGGCCCTTGGGCACGGCCCAGCTCTTCATGGCGCCATCGAGCTCGATGCGGAAGTCGTAGTGCAGCCGGGTCGCCCAGTGCTTCTGCACCACGAACTGCAGCACGCCGGGCGCCGATGCGCCGCCCTCCGCGGGCTCGGGGGTGGCGCCGAAGTTGCGCTTTTCCTTGTAGCGCTTCAGGGGGTTTGCGCGCGCCATGGTGTGTCGGCCTCCGTGTCCAGCGGGTGGCTTGCCGCGTAGCGTTCGAGCAGCAGGTAGAGCACCAGGCCGCCGGCCAGCGGCAGCAGGTAGTAGAGCGCGCGGTAGGCCAGCACGGCCCCCATCAGCGCGCCCTGGCGCACGGTGCCCGAGAGCAGCGCCAGGTACACGGCCTCGAGCACGCCGAGCCCGGCCGGGATCGGCGTGATCACGCCGACGATGGACGCGGCCAGCAGCACGCTCAGCGTGGTGGCGTAGGGCACCTGCCGGCCCAGCAGCAGGTACATCGCGCAGCCCATCAATGCCCAGTTGGCGGTGGAGAGCGTGAGCTGGACGACCGCAAGCCGTGCCGAAGGGAGCCTCACCCGCCGCCCCCTCAGCTGCCACTGCCGCCCGCGCAAAAAGGCGCAGGCCGCCACGTACGCCGCCGCAAGAAGGATCATCAGCACGCCCAGTGCGCGCAACGCGTCCGCCCCGATGCTGGCCTGGCGCGGCGGCGTGATGATGCCCGCGGCGAACAGGCCGCCGGCCAGCAGCCCGTAGCCGAGCCAGTTGGTGGCCAGGCTCACGCCGACGATCTGCGCCACCACGGCTTCATCGAGGCCGGCGCGCGCATAGAGCCGGGCGCGCATCCCGATGCCGCCGACCAGCGAGCCCAGGTTGAGATTGAAGGCATAGCTCGTCACCGCGATGGCCCAGGTGCGCCAGCGCGGCACCCGGTGGTGCGTGTGCCGCCGGCCGATGAGGTCGAAGCATCCGTAGAGCGCATGGCTGGCGGTCGTGATGGCCCACACCCCCAGCAGCAGCATCGCCGGATAGCGCTGCAGCGCCTCCCATGCGCCGGCCCAGTCGACCTTGTGCGCATGCGACAGCAGCAGGCCCAGCACCACGAGCCCCAGCAGCGGCAGCAGCCATCGGCGGCTGCGGCGCCACAGCGACAGCCGGCCGGCCGGATGGTCCGCCGCCGAAAGCGTGGTCGCGTCATGGTTCATGGTGCGGCCCCAGGGTCGAGATCAGCGCCGCCAGGTCCAGCGGCTTGAGCAAGTGGTGGTCGAACCCCGCCAGCGCAATGCGCTCCTTGTCGCCATGCTGGCCCCAGCCGGTCAGCGCGACCAGGATCAATCCGGCCAGCGCAGGGTTGGCGCGCAGCCGGGTTGCGAGCTCGCAGCCGTCCATGCCCGGCATGCCGATGTCCAGGATCGCGAGCCCGGGCGGCGGACCCTCGGCCACCATGCGCAGCGCGGCATCGCCGCTGTAGGCCACGCGCGTGGTGGCGCCCATCGAGCGCAGCAGCTCGCCCAGCGCGTCGGCCGCGTCCCGGTTGTCGTCGACGATCAGCACCGTGCCCGGCAACCAGGCCGGCCAGCCGCGAACAGCCGGTGCCGGCGACGCGGGCACGCCGCTCTCGACGCGGGCGAGCGGCAGGCGCACGCAGAACATCGCGCCCCGGCCCAGGCCCGCGCTGCTTGCCTCGACGCTGCCGCCATGGAGCTCGACCAGGCTCTTCACCAGCGTGAGGCCGATGCCCAGGCCGCCCTGCGCCGCCTTGGAGGTGCCGCTCACCTGTACGAACATCTCGAAGATCGACTTCAGCATGTCCGGCGCAATGCCGGTGCCGTTGTCCCAGACCTCCACCACCGCCTCGCGCCGTTCCCGGCGCAGCTCGATGCGGATCTTTCCGCCGGGCGCGGTGTACTTCGCGGCGTTGTTGAGCAGGTTGGAGAACACCTGCGTGAGGCGAACGCCGTCGCCGCGCACCACCACCGGCTCGCTGCACAGCTGCTTGCCCAGCGTGTGCCTGGCGCCTTCGAGCAGCGGCCGGCTCAGCTCGATGGCGTCCTCGATCACTGCTTCGAGCGCCACCGCTTCCATGCGCAGCTCGATCTTGCCGCGCGTGATGCGCGAGACCTCCATCAGGTCGTTCACGAGCCGCACCATGTGATCGATCTGCCGCCCCATGAGCTCGTAGTAGCGCCGCGCTTCCGCGGGCTCGTGCGGCTTGCGCATCAGGAGCGTGAGCGCGGTGCTCATCGGCGCGAGCGGGTTGCGCAGCTCGTGCGCCAGCGTTGCAAGGAACTCGGTCTTGCGCTGGTCGGATTCGCGCAGGCCGTCGAGCAGCCCGCGCAGCTGGTACTGCCGGTTGCGCGCCCTGAGCGCCGTGCGGACCGTGCTGATCAGCGAGGCCACGCGCATCGGCCGCTCGATCACGGTGACGTTCGCGAGCCGGTCCATGGCCTTGGCGATGACGGGCGAATCGGCGCCCTGGCGCGCCAGAACGAGCACCGGCAGATCGGACCACGGCGGCTGCGAGCCCAGCACTTCGGCCAGCGCGGCCGCGGCCGGATCGGCCAGCACTTCCTCCGCCACCATGATGGTGCCGGCGCCTTCCTTGATGCCCTGCACGAGCTCGCACAGGCTGTCGCAGGTGTGGGCCGCAATCTGTGCGCGGGCCAGTACGGCGCTTGCCATGAGGGCGTCCCTGGAGGTGGCGGTCCGCAACAGGATGCGCTGCTCGGCGGATGCGGCGGGCGGGCTCACGATGCGTGCTGCGCGCCGTCGGTGGGAATGGGGATGCCCGTCAGGATGCCCCTGAAATGACGCAGCGGCTCGCCCACCTTGAGGCCCGTGGCGGTCATCGAGAAATCGCGGATGCTACGCTCGTGCGCGCCGCCGCGCTTCTTCAGCACCGAGATCGCCTGTCGCACCTCGCCCTCCAGCTCGAAGTAGCGCAGCAGCACCACCGCGTCCGCCAGATAGCTCGCATCCACCGGCGTCTTCATCTGCATGCCGATGAGGCCATGCTGCGCGCCCACCAGCAGCGTGGCGACGCCGGCCTGGCCCAGGTAGGAAAGCAGCTCGTGCAGCTGCACGATCAGGAAGCGCTCGTCAGGCATCGCGTTGAGGTAGCCGTTGAGGCTGTCGATCACCACCACCGCCGCGCCGCACTCCACCACCGCCAGCCGGATCAGGTGCACGAACTCGCCCGGCGACAGCTCGGCGGGGTCGACCTGCCGCACCTTGATGCGGCCGGATTCGATGTATGGCCCGAGGTCCATGCCCATGCTTTCACAGCGCGTGCGCAGCGTGTGGATGCTCTCGTCGAAGATGAAGAGGGCCGCGCATTCGCCGCGCTGCGCCGCCGCCAGCGCAAACTGCACGGCCACCGTCGACTTTCCCGTGCCCGGCGCGCCGACGAACAGCGTGCTGGTGCCGCGCTCCAGGCCGCCGCCCAGCAGCGCATCGAGCGCTTCCAGGCCGCTGGGAATGCGCGCCGGCGCCACCGCCGGCGCCGAGGGATGCTCGGAAGCGACCAGGCGCGGAAAGACGCGCAGGCCGCCGCGCTCGATGCGGTAGTCGTGGTAGCCGCCGCGGAACTGCTGGCCCCGATACTTGCTGACCACCAGCCGGCGCCGCGCGGCGCCG
>NZ_JBFTPJ010000332.1:0-5605 GCF_056398445.1 Variovorax sp. 01T439_2 | reverse complement strand
GCCCCTGGGTGTGCATCAGCCCGTGGAATTTTCCGCTCGCGATCTTCGCGGGCCAGGTGGCGGCCGCGCTTGCCACCGGCAACACGGTGCTGGCCAAGCCGGCCGAGCAGACGCCGGCCATCGCGCTCGAAGCCGTGAAGCTGCTGCACGCCGCGGGCGTGCCGGCCGATGCGCTGCAGCTGCTGCACGGGCCCGGCGAAACCGTGGGCGCCGCGCTGGTGGCGGCGCCGGGCGTGGCGGGCGTGGTGTTCACCGGTTCGACCCAGGTGGCGCGCATCATCCACCGCGCGCTTGCCGCCAAGGACGGCCCGATCGTGCCGCTGATCGCCGAGACCGGCGGCATCAACGCGATGCTGGTCGATTCGAGCGCGCTGCCCGAGCAGGTGGTCGACGCCGTGGTGCAGAGCGCATTCCGCTCGGCCGGCCAGCGCTGCTCGGCCTTGCGCCTCCTGGTGCTGCACGAGGGCATCGCCGATGCGGTGATCGAGATGATCCGCGGCGCGGCCGGGGAGCTGGCCGCGGGCGACCCGGCGCTGCTTTCGACCGACGTGGGGCCGGTGATCGACGCCGAGGCGGCCGACAACATCCGGCGCCATCTGAAGCGGCTGGATTCGGAAGCGAAGCGGCTGCTCGCGCCGGCTTCTTCTACTTCTTCAACCGAGGGCAACCTGATCGCGCCGCAGGCCTACGAGGTGCCCTCGATCGACAGCGTGACCAGCGAGATCTTCGGGCCGGTGCTGCAGATCGCGCGCTGGGGCTCGGGCGCGCTGCGCGATCCCGCCGAGGTGATCGATCGCATCAACGCGCTCGGCTACGGCCTCACGCTCGGCATCCAGACCCGCATCGACTCGCGCGCGCAGGCGCTCGCGGCGCGGGCGCACGTGGGCAACATCTACGTGAACCGCAACATCATCGGCGCGGTGGTCGGCGTGCAGCCCTTCGGCGGCGAGGGGCTGAGCGGCACCGGCCCCAAGGCCGGCGGGCCGCACTATCTTTACCGCTTCTGTGCCGAGCAGACGGTCACGGTCAACACCACGGCGGCCGGCGGCAACGCGGCGCTGCTGAGCGCGGTGGCCTGAGGCCGCCGTTCGTCTTCAGCGCAAGGGATTGCCGTCTTCTTCCGCGCGCGCGGAAGAAGACCGGCTGTTGAACTGGTCGATCAGCGCGCCGTAGGCCGGGCTGGTGCGCAGCCGCGCATATTCGGCGGCCGCCTGCCGGTAGGCGGGGCTCGACGGATCGGCGCCCGCTTCGCCGTTCTGCCGCGCGGCCAGGCCCGAGCGGATCCACAGCTGCGTGTCCGCCGCCACGGCCGCGCGGCTGTTGGGCGACACCCGCGGCTCGGGCTGCGGCGAGCCTTCGGCATAGCCTTGCGTCGGCGCGCCCGCGAACCACTGCCGCGCCTCGGCCGAAACGGCGGCGCGCGTGGTGGAGGAGGCGAACGGCACGGGCCGCGGATCGCCCTCCGCATAGTTGCCGGCAAGGCTCGGCGCGGCGGCCAGGCCCAGCAGCGACGAGACGGCGGCCGTGGCCAGGAGGCGGGTGCAAGAGCGGGTCATGGAATCGGTCCTTTCGATCGGTGGTTGGCAGCCCCCACTCTAGAAACCGCAACTCGGGGGCTGATGACCCGGCGATGACCGTTTTGTCATGTCCGGCCAAACCTCTCTTGCATAACCGCCATCGCGGCGCGCATAAGACATGGCGCGGCGGGCGCGAGAGGTCTATCGTTGCGGCCATCCATTCCAACCAAGGGATCTCCCATGAGTGAAAAGCTCTCCTTCGTCAATCCGACCGCCAACAGCCCCTGGGGCACCTACCTTTCGCAGGTCGACCGCGTGGTGCCCTACCTCGGCCCGCTGGCCCGCTGGGTCGAGACGCTCAAGCGCCCCAAGCGCGCGCTGATCGTGGACGTGCCGATCGAGATGGACGACGGCACCATCGCCCACTTCGAGGGCTACCGCGTGCAGCACAACATGAGCCGCGGCCCGGGCAAGGGCGGCGTGCGCTTCCACCCGGACGTCACGCTGGAAGAAGTGATGGCGCTGTCGGCCTGGATGACCATCAAGACCGCGGCCGTCAACCTGCCGTACGGCGGCGCCAAGGGCGGCATCCGCGTCGACCCGAAGAAGCTTTCGCTGCAGGAGCTGGAGAAGGTCACGCGCCGCTACACCAGCGAGATCGGCATCATCATCGGCCCGCACACCGACATTCCCGCGCCTGACGTCAACACCAACGCCCAGATCATGGCGTGGATGATGGACACCTACTCGATGAACGTCGGCGGCACCGCCACCGGCGTGGTCACCGGCAAGCCGCTGCACCTGGGCGGCTCGCTGGGCCGCGTCAAGGCCACCGGCCGCGGCGTGTTCGTCACCGGCCGCGAAGCGGCGCGCCGCCTGGGCCTGGACCTGCGCGGCGCGCGCATCGCGGTGCAGGGCTTCGGCAACGTGGGCTCGGTCGCGGCCGAACTCTTTGCCGAGGCGGGTGCCAAGATCGTCGCGGTGCAGGACCACACCGGCACCATCGTCAACAGCAACGGCCTCGACCTCGCGACGCTGATCCCGGTGGCCAACAAGGAAGGCGTCGTCGCCTTCAAGGGCGGCGACGTGGTGCCCAACGAAGCCTTCTGGGACGTGGCCTGCGACATCCTGATTCCCGCGGCCCTTGAAGGCCAGATCACCGCCGAGCGCGCACAGAAGACCAGCGCCAAGCTGGTGCTCGAAGGCGCCAACGGCCCCACGGTGCCCACGGCCGACGACATCCTGGCCGAGCGCGGCGTGCTGGTGGTGCCCGACGTGATCTGCAACGCCGGCGGCGTGACGGTCTCGTACTTCGAATGGGTGCAGGACTTCTCGTCCTTCTTTTGGGACGAGGACGAGATCAACGTGCGCCTGGACCGCATCATGATGAAGGCGCTCAACCAGATCTGGGACACGGCCGACAGGCACAAGATCACGCTGCGCACGGCGACCTACGCGGTGGCCTGCGAGCGCATCCTGATGGCCCGTCAAGAGCGCGGCCTGTACCCCTGATCCGCTGAAGCCAAGGTTGTACGCTCGGGGGATGAGCATCTCTCCCGAGCAACAACTTCCGTCCATTCCCGAAGACGCCCTCGCGCGCCTGCAGGCCCTGATGGTCGACGGGCGGCGCAAGCTGCTGGGGCTGGTCGGCGCGCCCGGCGCGGGCAAGTCCACGCTTGCGCTGGCGCTGCTGCGGGCCGTGGGCGCCGGGCGCGCGCAGGTCGTGCCGATGGACGGCTTCCACCTGGCCAACGTCGAGCTGCAGCGGCTCGGCCGCGCCGGCCGCAAGGGCGCTCCCGACACCTTCGACAGCGCCGGCTACGTGGCGCTGCTGCAGCGGCTGCGCATGCAGGGGCCGCACGACCCGATCGTCTATGCGCCCGAGTTCCGCCGCGAGATCGAGGAGCCGATCGCCGGCGCCATCGCGGTGCTGCCGCAGACCCAATTGGTCATCACCGAGGGCAACTATCTTCTGCACGACGACGGCCCCTGGGCCGGCGCGGCCGCCATGCTCGACGAGGCCTGGTACGTCGACATCGACGACGCGGTGCGCGAAGAGCGCCTGCTGAAGCGCCACCAGCAGTTCGGCCGCAGCGCCGAGGCCGCGCGCGACTGGGTGGCCGGCACCGATGCACCCAACGCACGCCTGATTGCCGCCACGCGCGGGCGGGCGCACCACGTGCTGCACTGGTCCTGAAAATCCGCGGCGCCGGGGAACACCGGCGCCCGGGCATGCTCGAAGCTTCGCCGGCGGACACGCCGGTTAGGATTCGCCGCTCCATGACCATGCCTCCCCTTTCCGCTTCTGCCTTTTCTATCCTTCGCACGCCCGTTCTGGTTCTCGGCCTCGCGTCCCTGCTGGTGCTCGCCGGCTGCGGCAGCAGCGGCGGCACGCGCCGCGTGTCGTACGAGACCGAGGAGTTCGACTCCACCACCACCCACACGCGCACCTACGCCGCCACCGAAGCCCAGACCTGCGAAGCCGCGCGCCGCGCGCTGCTGAGCCAGGGCTACATGATCAGCGCGGCCAACGCCGACCTGGTGACCGGGCGCAAGAGCTTCCAGCCGGCGTCCGAGGTGCATGTGGAGGTCGAGTTCCGCGTGGTGTGCGCGCGCGAGGGCGGCAAGGCCGGCAAGCGCAGCACCGTGGCCTTCGCGACCGCGCTGCAGGACCGCTACGGCATCAAGAAGGTCAACAACTCGGCCAGCGTGGGCGTGGGCGCCTTCGGCTCGCTCTCGCTGCCCTTTGCCGGCAGCGACGACGCGATGGTCAAGGTGGCCAGCGAAACGCTCACCGACGAGCTGTTCTACGACCGCTTCTTCGCGCTGCTCGACCGTTTTCTCGAAGGCCAGGGCGGCGAAGAGCCCGACGTGCCGAGCGTGGCGCCCGAGGCGCCGCGGCCCGCCGCGCCGCTGAACCCTGCGGCGCCGGCCACCACCTTTCCCGTGAAGCCGGTGCCGAATCCGGGCTGAGCGTCCCGCGGCCGCCGCGCCAGATAACAAGATGCGTCTTACAATCTGGCATGGCTTCCAATCTCGACTCCGCCGACGCGCTGCAGTGCGCCGCGCGCCTGCGCACCGCGGTGTCGCAGTTCTCGCGCCAGCTGCGCAGCGGCCCGGCCGCGCCCGACGGCCCGAGCGTGGCCAAGCTCAGCGTGCTGGGCCAGCTGCACCGGCACGGGCCGTGCACGCCCACCGCGCTCGCGGCGCATGAACGCGTCAAGCTCCAGTCGCTGACCCGGCTGCTGGCCGAACTGGAAGCCGAGGGCTGGATCGGCCGCGCGCCGCATGCCACCGACGGGCGCCAGTGGCTGCTGTCGCTCACGCCCGAGGGCCTGCGCCGGCTCAAGGCGCTGATGCGCTCGCGCGAGGCCGCCCTGGCCCGCGCCATCGGCGCCACGCTGGGCGCCGAACAGCGCGCGCTGCTGCTGCAGGCCTGCGGGCTGATTGACCGCATTGCCGGTGCGCTCGAAGAGGGCGGCGAGCCCTCGACGGGCGCGGCGCGGCCGCGATGACGCCGATGGCACCGGCCCTGCAGCGCATTGGCGGCTTCTGGCGCGAGGGCCGCTGGCGCGCGGGCGCGCAGCTGGCGGCCGCAGTGGCGCTGGCATGGCTGGTGGCCGTGGCGATGCGGCTGCCCGAAAGCTTCTGGGCCGTGATGAGCGTGCTGATCGTCATGCGGCCGAGCGCCGGCGGCACGCTCGGCGCGGGCTGGGAACGCCTGCGCGGCACGGCCGCCGGCGCGCTCTGCGGACTCGCGGGGGTCTACCTGCAGCACCTCGGCGCGCCGGTGCTCGCGACCACGCTGGCCACCGTGATGCTGCTGGCCTTTGCCGGCGCCGCGCTGCCGGGTTTTCGCAGCGCGCCGGTGGCCGCGCTGCTCATTCTTTCGGCCGGCGCCATCCCCGGCCACTCGGCGCTCGACGTGGCGCTGCTGCGCATGCTGCAGATCGGCATCGGGGTGGGCGTGGCGCTGGCGGTGGCGCTCGTCGCGTCGGAGTACCGCGCGGGTCCGCGCTTCGATGCGGGTTGTGCCGCGTTGCTGCGCGGCATGGCGAAGCGCCTGGCCACGCTGGCCGCACTCGGCC
>NZ_JBFTPJ010000331.1:0-5644 GCF_056398445.1 Variovorax sp. 01T439_2 | reverse complement strand
GTATCAGCAGGCGCCAGTCGGCACCCATGCATTACCTTTGCTATCGACGTCGTTTCGAGCGCCCCACTTAGAAACGCGGATCGCGAGGGATGACTCACCACTTCCTCATGACCCGTCAATATGGATGTGTGAACAATTCGTCCCGTGCTCGCGTAGTCGCCAAGAGTTTGAAGGTCAGATGATTCAAACGACTGCAGCCACTCTTCATTCATCCGAAGGTGTTTTTTCAACGAAGGCCAGGAATCGAGTGTCTTTACGAGCGGTGGGTCGATGTGCAAGATTTCTCCTCGGAGTCGAAAATGATCAAGGTGCGGTGCCAGGACGTGGTAACCCCTTGGGAACAGGCCACGGAACTACGGTTACTGTCGGACGCGCACTCTGCCCTTGCGGTGGGACAGCGACTTCAACTACGTAAGGTTGAATCGTATAGCCTTCGCGAAGCAAATTTTGTAGCCCCCTTGCATACGCCCTATCAGCTGCGCTAACGCGCTGTCCACTGATCATGCCTGTATTCGCGGCTTCATTGACCCAATCATTCACTCGTTCAGGAAGCGGCTTTGGTTTGTCGACAGGCTGCCGATTCCCGGTATCAGTCGTTTTGATCTCGAATGCGGGAATTGTCTTGTTCTCCGTATTAATCTTCCCGCCAATGCTATCCACACCATAGCCTCCGCCGGTTTGCAGGGGCCTGGTCCCTGGCGACAGTTGCTCAATGATCTCCGTACCGAGGCCGCTCGGACCTTCACCCCAAGCCCCAAGCCGCACCCCGGCGTTTTGCCCCGAGATTCTTTGTCCTTGTGGGGGCATCGTGAATACTGTTGCCCCAGAAATGTCCTCAATGGAAGTGCCCCTGATGGGCATATGGACGACGGTTTGATTCTGCGTCGAATAGACATTTGAAAGATCCCCGTCGCTGGTGATCTCCGTTGGCCGAACAGAATTCCTGGAGGGGCTGACAGGGCGTAATCCTCCTAGGGCCTGTATGGCCGTCGGAATCGCGACGGTGGTGGCTCCGAGTATCAAGGCACGCGTCGCTCTGTCGGCAATAGCGTCGTCCACCCTTGCGTCGCAAGCTCCAGCACTGAGCCCTCCGCAGTAGGTCTGTCGGAACTTCGCTACTTCCAGTGCCTGTTGGACGTCAGTGCCACCCAGTGCCCCCACCCCGCCAACTGTGCCCAAGACGTTCACGTTGTTCTGCCAGCCTTGGAATACGGTTGACATCTGGGCATAGCCAAACGGGATGGCCGAATCCACGTCGGCAGCACTGGCTGCTTGGCTTTCCAAGGCACTGACACTGGCGACGTCGCCGGCCTTGATGTAGGACTTGATCAGATCGATGTTCTTCTGCGAGAGGGCAGCATATTTGCCCGCGATCGCTCGGACTTCCTCATCATTGCACTCCCCCTTGGCCCTGCACGCCGCGAACTCCTTCTTCATCGCGGCCACTTGGTCGTGCTTTAGAAAATTGTTGACCGTTGCATTGTTGGCAACTGTCGCGCCGACGCCGGCACTCGAGCTTCCGCCAGCCACCGTGCCAACAGCCGCACCCACCAAAGTCGAAGCGGCCGTCAATAGCGCGCTGTAGTCACTCTTCTTCTGTGCAGCTTGCTCAACCGTCAACGAAGGGTCGTTGTAGTCATAGCCGTTCTCCTTTAAGTATTTCTCCATCGCAGGCAGCAACTGCTCGTTGACAACACCAGCAGCGGCCCCCGCCAAACCGCTGCCGTCGCCGACTTTGGCCTGGATGAACCCGGCAATCCCGTGCAGTACAGTTTTTTCCAACGAACCATCTGCAAAGTTGGTCACAGTCCGTGGAGCTTCTCCAGCAGCGAGCGCTCTTGCATTCTCTTGGGCCTGCGCTTGTTGATTTAACGACTGGCTCACGTCTCCAATCACGCCGCTCAAAACGCTGCCCACGAGCTGAGCTGCGCGCTGATGATCTTGCGCTTGCTGCTGCAGTCTCGGAATCTCCTTGGCCTGTTGCAAGGTCAGCGTATTGACGAGCGCGCCGTTGGCCGTAACCGGATCCCTAGTTGTCAGAGTGGCCACGTTGGCGTTGCTCTTGTCGTCGATCTCCTTGACGCCTGTGCCAACGATCTTGATGTTGCCCGGGCTGATCACGCTCAAGGTCTGGCTGGACTGGCTGTTATCCGCAGGCAGTCCCTTGCCTCCGTTCAGATTCGCCAGCACGGTGTTGGTCGCGCTCCGAGCTACGTTGCTCAGCACGTTGTTCGCTGCACCCGTGCCATAGCTGAAGCTCAGGCTGACGGCGCTGCTGCTTGAATTGGTGTTCTGCCGGTTCTGCAGATCRCTGGTCGTGAGGCTCCCAGTGACCAAGCTATTCTTGCTTTCGGGCGCTGTGCTGGTGATCCCGCCGCCCTTCAGGTCGGTGTTGCCCTTGACCGACACGTCGTAGCCGCCATTGCCCGCAGCGATGCCACTTTGCCCGGTGGCGCTGCGGTAGTTATGGTCGACTCTCTGTTTGGAGGCATCGACCGTGGCGGAGACGAACTGACCGTAGCAGATCGGCGGAATACACAGGCTGAGCGCGACTCCGCTGCTGCTCTGCTTGCTGTTGTAGGTGGTGCTGTCCTGCAGGCTCTCGATGTTCAGGTTGCCTGCGATGTCGGCCTTGACCGAATCGGCCGTGATCTGCGCCCCCTTCATGTTCACGTCGCCGCCGCTCTTGATCTTCACGGAGTCGGTGGCGGTGATGAGGGTGTTGTCGTGGCGCGTCTCGATGCCCGTGGCCTTGCCCTGGTTGCTGCCGGCATTGACCTGGATGCTGAAGCCGTTCTGCGAACCGAAGCCGAAGGTCACGCCCCCGCCGAGCGAACTGCCCGAATTGGTACTGAGGGTGGCCGCCTTGTTTTCCGCGGCGAGCATGTTGATGTCGCGCTTCGCGTCCAGCGCGATATCGCGAGCCTGCAGCTTGGCACCCTGCATGTTGATGTCGGTCTCGCGCGCGGTGATGTCGATGCTGCCGGCCTGGATGTTGGTGCCGCGCTGGTTGCTGTAGACCTCGGCCGTGTCGCTACGCGAACGTGTGCGGCTTTCGCTCACGCTCACACCAAAGGCCGCACCGCTGGGGTCGCCGCCGGTGCCCGCAGCCGTCAGTCCCTGGATGCCATTCCCTAACGCCCCATCGGTGGCCAGCTTGTAGGCGTCGTACCCAGCCTTGAGTTCCAAGGCGCCCTTCAGCCGGCTGTCATYGGTCTTGCGCGACTCCTGCGCCGCATCGTAGGMGCTGGTGATCGCGCTGCCCACGATGCCGCTCAGCTGCGCACCGATGGTGTGGCTCTTGGATTCTGCGTGGTGCTTGCTGCTGCCGCTGGACGTGGCGGCGTTGAGGTTCACTGCATTGCCAGACAAGGCGACTTTGTTCTTGGCCAGCAGATCCGCGCCTTCGGCCGTGATGTTGCCTTGGCCAGTGCCCGCATATTTGGAGTCCAGGCCAGCCACCATGGTGAGATTGCCGCCGTTGGCACTGATCAGGCTTGTGACGGCGGTGCTGGACTCGCCCGTACCGTCCTCCGAACCCTTCACATTGCTGTAGGCCGTATGGCGTGGCGCAAGGCCTGGCGACGGGCTGAAGCTGCGGCTCTTGCCGCTGCTGGCAGTTGCCGACACAGAGGTATCCTGAGCCGCCAGCACGTCGATGTTACGGCCGGCAGTAATGGCGATGTTCGTGTCGGCCAGTACATTGCTCGCCACGATCTGGGCATCGCGCCCAGCATCGATGCTGACGCTGCCGCCACTGATGGTGCTGCCGACCTGTGTCGTGCCAGCACTCATTTCGTTGCGATTGCTGGAACTGCTGCTGTAGCCCTTTCCGTACAGCAGGCTGTCTTTCACTCCGTTGAAGCCGCTTTGGCTGCTTCTCGAAACGTTGCCGGTCGCATGTTGCTCCTGCGCGCTCTCGATGCGCACATCGCGACCCGCGCTCAGCACGAGTTGGCTCTCTGCAGACACTCGACTGCCGCGGACGCCCAGGTCATTGCCCGCGGACATCACCACGTTCTGCCCGGAGAAGTTGCTGCCAAGCACGGTGGTGTCGCTCTGCGCCTTGATTTCGGAGCTGCTGCTCTTTGAAGTGAGCGTTTTGCGTGAGGAGTTGCTGGTTGTCAGGATTGCTTGGCTTGACTGTCCGGCATCGATGCGGATGTCATGCTCAGCGGTGACCGCCAGGGTGCCTCCGGCCGACACGTCAGCGGCGCGTGCTCGGACATCGTTGCCCGCGGTGATGGCGACACTGCCGCTGCCCACGATGGTGGAGCCGATTTCGCGGCTCTGCGAGGACACGGCGCTGAAGCTACGGCCCTTGTTGCCGCCGCTGGCGAAGATGGTGCTCGATTCAGAGACGGTGCCGAGGTTGACGTCCCGCTCCGCATTGACCAAGGTTCGGCTGTCCTTGCCGACATTGGCGAGGACCGCGCCGACGAGGTTGACATCGCGCCCCGCGGAGGCCAGCAGGACTCCGCCAGGGTCGCTGACATAGACCCCGGCCACACGGTCCACGGCCGTGTTGTTCAACAGCCCGCCCGTGCTCTGGGTGGTCGTTCGGATGTTGATGTCCCGGCCGGCAGTCAGCATGGCCGCGTCCCGCGCATCGATGGTGCCGCCGATATTGTTCAGATCGGACCTGGCGTCGAGGGCAACGCTGCCACCCGAGATGCGGCCACCAAGATTGTTGACGTTCTCGGCCGTGATCGACACCAGACGCCGTCCGGCGATGGTGCCCGTGTTGGTGACATCGCCCGAACTCTTGATGATGGCGGCATCCGCGCTCAACAATGCGCCTGAACCGTCGATATCGCCTGGCCGCACACGCACATACACCTGAGGCACCAGCACGCGTTGCATCGTTCCGTCCGGCAAGGTCACCGTCTGTTCGACGAGCCACACGATGTCGCTGGTCAGCTGCGCCATCTGCGCCGCGCTCAGCGCCACGCCCGGGCGCAATCCGTATTGCTTCGCGAAAATCACGCCGGCGTCCATCAGCGCCATGTACTGGTCTTCGTCGCTGTTGTAGCCATCCAGGTAGCGATAGCCTGTGAGTTGCGCCACCTGTTCGCGGATCAGCTTCTGCTCGTAGAAACCATCGCCCAGGCGCTTGAGGATGTTGCTCGGGTCCTGGCCGAGGCTGTTCAGCAGGTAATCGCTGCTGAGCCAGTTGCGGTAGTTGGCGAAGCGCGGGTCGGTCTCGATCAGGTAGCTGCCCGGACCGGCACGAAGGTTGAACAGGCTGGCATTCGGGATACGCACGTTGGGCATGCTGGTGCGCACGACCATCGGGACGGTCCGGCTTGCGCCGGCTTGGGCCGACGAAGCGGTGCCGGTCGCAGCTCCGTTGGCACCTACGTCCGTGGCGCCCGTACCCAATTGCGTTGCCGTCGTGCCATCGGGTCCGGTCGACCCTGTCGCGCTGCCAGCACTCTGGCCGTCGACCTTGACTGTGTCGCCCACATTCGCCGGCACTTCGACAATGGTGGCCGGCCCTTGGCCGCCGCCCACCGCGCCCTTGCCGGTCGCCCCGCCCGTCCCGCTGCCGACCGGGGCGACGCCCGCGTTGTAGCCGGCGGCCGCATTGATGTTTTCCTGGTACTTGTAGGCGCCCAGCGAAATGGTCTGCGGCGGAAGGATC
>NZ_JBFTPJ010000330.1:0-5668 GCF_056398445.1 Variovorax sp. 01T439_2 | reverse complement strand
CGGGCAAGGCGGCGCCGCGCTGAAGCGGCCTTTTCGGCTACAGCGTGAAGTCGTAGTCCACCGTGATCGGCGCGTGGTCGCTGAACTTGATGGTCTTGTAGATCTGCTCGCTGCGCGCGAGCGCGCCCAGGGCCGGCGTGGCCAGGTGGTAGTCCAGCCGCCATCCCACGTTGTTCGCGTAGGCCTGGCCGCGGTTGCTCCACCATGTGTAGGCCTCGGCCGTGGTGTCGGGCTTGAGCAGGCGGTAGACGTCCACCAGCCCCGCGCCGTCGGCGCCGGCGTCCAGCAGCCGGGTCATCCAGGCGCGCTCTTCCGGCAGGAAGCCGCTGTTCTTCTGGTTGCCGCGCCAGTTCTTGAGGTCGATTTCCTTGTGGGCGATGTTGATGTCGCCGCAAAGGATGAATTCGCGCTCCTTCTTGAGCGCAGTGAGGTGCGGAAAGAAGCCCTTCAGGAAGCGGAACTTGGCTTCCTGCCGCTCCTCGCCCGAACTGCCGCTCGGAAAATAGCAGCTGATGATCGAGAGCTTGCGCTGGGGCGTGTCGAAGCGCAGTTCGAGATACCGGCCCTCGGCATCGAATTCGGCGTCGCCCCAGCCCACCACCACGGCGCTCGGCGCGTGCTTGGTGTAGATCGCGGTGCCGGCGTAGCCTTTTTTCTCGGCGAAATGGAAATGGCCCTTGAGGCCGGCCATTTCCTCGAAGCGGCCCTCGATGTCGCTCGCCTGCACCCGGATCTCCTGCATGCAAATACAATCCGGCGCAAGTTCGGCCACCCAGTCCGCCACCCCTTTCGTGGCGGCCGAACGCAGGCCATTGAGATTGAGGCTGGTCAGTTTGAACACAAGGAATTTCCGATGGCTGTAGATGGTGTGCAAGGCAGCGCGGTGGCGCAGGATTTCGTCCAGTTCGCACTCGACGCAGGGGTGCTGCGCTTTGGCGAGTTCAAGACCAAGGCCGGGCGAATGAGTCCTTATTTCTTCAATTCGGGGCTCTTCGACGACGGCGCCAAGATCGCGCGGCTCGCCGGATTCTATGCAGACCGGCTGATCGAGAGCGGCGTCGAGTTCGACATGATCTTCGGCCCCGCCTACAAGGGCATTCCGCTGGGCGCCACGGTGGCGGCCGAACTGGCCCGGCGCGGGCGCAACCATCCCTTTGCCTACAACCGCAAGGAAGCCAAGGCGCATGGCGAGGGCGGCAACCTGGTGGGCGCGCCGCTCAAGGGCCGCGTGCTGATCGTCGACGACGTGATGTCGGCCGGCACCGCGGTGCGCGAATCCATTGCCGCCATCGAAGCCGCGGGCGCCACGCCGCACGCGGTGGCCATTGCGCTCGACCGGCAGGAAAAAGCCACCGAGAACGGCGTCGACGTGGACCACAGCGCCGTGCAGTACGTGCGCAACCAGCTGGGCCTGCAGGTGGTGGCCATTGCCACGCTCGACGACCTGCTGAACTACCTGTCGGGCAGTGCCGCCGCCGACCTCGGCGTGCATCGCGAGCGGGTGCTCGCCTACCGGGCGCGCTACGGCGCCAACTGAGTCGACGCCGTGCCCATTCACAAGCCCGGGCTGGCGGCCCGACCGTTCGCAGCCCCCTGGGTGCTGCTGTTGCCGATGGCACTGTGGGCCGGCGCGGCCCCGGCGCAGCCCGCACCGGCGCCAGCCGCGGGCATTTATTCATGCACCGATGCGCGCGGCCGCACGCTCACGGCCGACCGCCCGATTGCCGAATGCGTCGACCGCGAGCAGCGCGAACTGAGCCCGAGCGGCACCACGCGCCGCCGCATCGAGCCCACGTACACCGCCCGCGAACTGGCCGAGCGCGAAGACCGCGCCCGCGAGGCCGCCTTGCAGGCCGCGCGCCTGACGGACGAGCGCCGCCGCGAACGTGCACTGCTGGTGCGCTATCCCAACGCCGAAGTGCATGACCACGAGCGCGCCGAGGCGCTGGTGCAGATCGACGCGGTGATCCAGGCCGCGAAGAAGCGCCTGGCCGAACTCGCCGAAGACCGCCGGAAGATCGACGAGGAGCTCGAGTTCTACAAGCACGACGTGAGCAAGGCGCCCGGCGCCGTGCGCCGCAAGCTCGAGGACAACGTGCAGAGCGTGGCGGTGCAGAACCGCTTCATCGGCGAGCAGGAAGACGAGAAGAAGCGCGTCAACGCGCGCTTCGACGAGGAGCGTACGCGCCTCAAACAACTCTGGTCTCCCCGCAACGGCGGGGTCAACCGCTGAAGCTCAGCCCAATTTTGCTTTCAGCAGCTCGGTCACCTGCGCCGGGTTCGCCTTGCCGCCGCTGGCCTTCATCACCTGGCCCACGAGGCCGTTGAGCGCCTTTTCCTTGCCGCCGCGGTATTCCTCGACGTTCTTCGCGTTCTTTGCGATCACCTCGTCCAGGATCCTGTCGAGCGCGCCGGTGTCGCTCATCGGCTTCAGGTCCTTGGCCTCGATGATCGCGTCGACATCGCTGCCTTCGCCGGTCCAGAGCGCGTCGAACACCTGGCGCGCAGCGTTGTTGGGCAGCGTGCCGTCGGCAATGCGCCCGACCAGCTGCGCCAGCTGCTGCGCCGTGACGGGCGCGGCCTCGATGCCGATCTCCTGCGCGTTCAGGCGGCGCGCCATTTCGCCGGTGATCCAGTTGCTCGCGAGCTTGGGCGTCGCGCCGGCCTTCACCGCGTCGTCGAAATAGCGCGCGAGCGCCGGGCTCTGCGTGAGCTGCGCCGCGTCGTATTCGGACATGCCGTGCTCGCGCACGTAGCGCTCGGCCATGGCGCGCGGCAGCTCGGGCATGGTGGCGCGCACGCGCTCGATCCACTCGGGCTCGATGGCGAGCGGCGGCAGGTCCGGGTCGGGAAAGTAGCGGTAGTCGGCCGCGTCTTCCTTGGTGCGCATGGTGCGCGTCTCGCCGGTATCGGGGTCGAACAGCACGGTGGCCTGCTCGATCTTGCGGCCGTCTTCCAGCTCGTTGATCTGCGAGTTGATCTCGTAGTCGATCGCCTGCTGCATGAACTTGAAGCTGTTCAGGTTCTTGATCTCGCGCCGCGTGCCGAGCTTCTCGCCGGGCTTGCGCACCGACACGTTGGCGTCGCAGCGGAAGCTGCCTTCCTGCATGTTGCCGTCGCAGATGCCGATCCAGGTGACGATCTTGTGCAGCTCGCGCGCATAGGCCACGGCCTCGGCGGTGGAGCGCATGTCGGGCTCGGTCACGATCTCCAGCAGCGGCGTGCCGGCGCGGTTCAGGTCGATGCCGCTCTGGCCGATGAAGTTCTCGTGCAGCGACTTGCCCGCGTCTTCCTCGAGGTGGGCGCGCACCAGGCGCACGGTCTTCTTTTCTTCGCCCAGGAAGAACGAGACGGAGCCGCCCTGCACGACCGGGATCTCGTACTGGCTGATCTGGTAGCCCTTGGGCAGGTCGGGGTAAAAGTAGTTCTTGCGCGCGAACACGCTGCGCGGCGCAATGTGCGAGCCGAGCGCGAGGCCCAGCTTGATGGCGCGCTCGACCGCGCCCTTGTTCATCACGGGCAGCGTGCCGGGCAGCGCGAGGTCGACCGCGCAGGCCTGCGTGTTGGGCTCGGCGCCAAAGGCGGTGGAGGCGCGGCTGAAGATCTTGCTCGCGGTCGAGAGTTGCGCGTGCGTCTCGAAGCCGATGATGACTTCATAGCCGCGCACCAGCGGGCCGGTCGGGCGGCCTTCTTGCTGTGCTTCGAAAGTGTTCACGGGTTCGCTCATTTCAAAAGCCCTCCGGCGTGCGCATGTGCCAGTCGGTGGCTTGCTGGAAGCGGTGGGCCGCGTTCAGCAGCTTCGCTTCGCCGAAGTAGTTGCCGATCAGCTGCAAACCGACGGGCATGCCGGCGTCGAAGCCCGCGGGCACGCTCATGCCCGGCAGGCCGGCCAGCGAGGCGGGCAGCGTGAAGACGTCGGCCAGGTAGTCGGCCACCGGATCGCCGCCGTGCTCGCCGATCTTCCAGGCGGTGGTCGGCGCGGCCGGGCCGGCGATCAGGTCGCACTGCCCGAAGGCCTGCTGGAAGTCGTCGGCGATCATGCGGCGCACCTTCTGCGCCTGCAGGTAGTAGGCGTCGTAGTAGCCGTGCGAAAGCACGTAGGTGCCGATCATGATGCGGCGCTTCACTTCGTCGCCGAAGCCTTCGGCGCGCGTGCGCTCGTACATGTCGGCCAGGTCCTTGTACTGCTTGGCGCGGTGGCCGAACTTGACGCCGTCGAAGCGGCTCAGGTTGCTCGAGGCTTCGGCCGCGGCCAGGATGTAGTACACGGGAATCGACAGTTCCGTGAGCGGCAGCGACACCTCGACGCGCCTGGCGCCGAGCTTTTCGTACTGCACAAGGGCCGCATCGATGGCCGCGCGCACGCCGGGTGCCACGCCTTCGCCGAAGAACTCCTTCGGCACGCCGATGCGCAGGCCCTCGAGCGAATCGCCGAGCGAGCGGCCGAAGTCTTCGGCGGGCTTGTCGAGCGAGGTCGAGTCGCGGTCCAGGTCGGGGCCGCAGAAGGCCGACAGCAGCAGCGCGCAGTCTTCGGCCGAGCGGGCCATCGGGCCGGCCTGGTCCAGGCTCGATGCGAAGGCCACCATGCCGTAGCGCGAGGCGCGGCCGTAGGTCGGCTTGATGCCGGTGATGCCGCAGAACGAGGCCGGCTGGCGGATCGAGCCGCCGGTGTCGGTGCCGGTGGCCGCAGGGGCCAGGCGCGCTGCCACGGCCGCCGCGCTGGCGCCCGAGGAGCCGCCCGGAATGCGCTCGCGGTTCCACGGGTTCTGCACCGGCACGGCCTTGTCGTGGCCCACGGCGGGCACGGCGACGTTCTCGTTGGCCGAGCCCATCGCGAATTCGTCGCAGCTGAGCTTGCCCAGCGTGACCGCGCCGGCCTCGGCCAGGCGGCGCACCACGGTGGCGTCGAAGGGCGAGCGGTAGCCCGCGAGCATCTTGGAGCCGGCAGTGGTGGCGAAATCGGTGGTGACGAAGATGTCCTTGTGCGCGATCGGCACGCCGGCCAGCGCCGGCGCGTTGCCCTTGGCAATGAGCGCGTCGGCCGCGCGGGCCTGGGCCAGCGTGACGTCTTCGTTCACGTCGACGAAGGTGCCGAGCGATTCGTGGGCCTTCATGCGGCCCAGGAAGACCTGCGAGGCCTCGACGGCCGAAACCTTGCGCTCGGCCAATGCCTTGGCCAGGTCGGCCACGCCCATCTGGTGCAATTCGCCGCTCATTCGATCACCTTCGGCACGAGGAACAGGCCGGCTTCGACGGCCGGGGCGCTCTTCTGGTTGGCTTCGCGGTTGTCGGGTTCGCTTGCCACGTCGTCGCGCAGGCGCAGCGTGATGTCCTCGACGGCGGCCACCGGATGGGCCAGCGGCTCCACCCCGGCGGTGTCGACCGAACGCATGCGTTCGACCAGGTCAAAGAAGCCGTTGATCTGGCTGAGCATGCGCTCGCTTTCGTCGGAAGCAAGCTGCAGCCGCGCCAGGGAGGCGATGCGTGCAATATCTGAGGCGGAAAGTGACATGGGTCGGACCGGTCGAAAAAACCGGAAGTAATCGCACGCCGGAGAGGGTGCTAACACGGGATTCAGAGGGGATTCGGGTATTATCCCGCCTTTGCCGCAACCCCCGCGAACGCGCCGGCTTTTGCGCCAAAAACGATCAATTCACCCCGTCATACG
>NZ_JBFTPJ010000329.1:0-6210 GCF_056398445.1 Variovorax sp. 01T439_2 | reverse complement strand
GTGGTCGATGGCGCCATCGACACCGAGTTCATCCRCAGCAATTTTCCCGAGCGCTATGCGCTGAAGCAGAGCGACGGCATCCTGAACCCCGAGCACATCGCCGACAGCTACTGGATGCTGCACTCGCAGCCGCGCGACGCCTGGACGCACGAGCTCGATCTGCGGCCTTGGTCGGAGAAGTTCTGAGATGATTTCGGGCGCTTCGATTCATCGAGTTGGATGTCGTTCAGGGCGCGCTCCCGCCGACGGGGTACCTTGCTCCGCGAATGTCCCCCGGCCTGCGGCCTCCTCCTTGATTTCGCTGCGCAAGGCACCCCATCAGCGGGAGCGTTATGCGGAGCGGTCGTTGATCAGTGGTACACCACGAGCGTGCCCTGTGCACACGCCCTGAACAACGGCGTCCCGAACAACAGCGCCAAAAACGAGCGCACCCCATAAGGAGATCCCAATGACAAAGACCGTCGAGTTCTATTTCGACTTCGGCAGCCCCGCCGCCTACCTCGCCGCCACGCAGTTGCCCCACGTGTGCGCCGACACCGGCGCCGAGCTGGTGTGGAAGCCCATGCTCCTGGGCGGCGTGTTCCAGGCCACCGGCAACCGGTCGCCGGCCGAGGTCGTGCCCAAGGCGCCGTACATGACCATCGACCTGCAGCGCTTTGCCAAACGCTATGGCGTGCCCTTCGTGCACAACCCGCACTTCCCCATCAACACGCTGCTGCTGATGCGCGGCGCGACAGGCCTCCAGATGAAGGAGCCGGCACGCTTTGGCGCATACGTCGGTGCCGTCTTCCACGCGATGTGGGTCGAGCCGAAGAACATGAACGACCCCGCCACCGTTGGCGCCGTGCTTCAGAATGCGGGCTTCGACGCCGCCGCCTTGCTCGCGCTGGCCGGCACACAGGAAGTGAAGGACCGCCTGAAGGCCGTCACGCAGGAAGCGGTGGCGCGCGGCGTGTTCGGCGCGCCCACCATGTTCGTCGGCGACCAGATGTTCTGGGGCCAGGACCGCCTGGATTTCGTGCGCGAAGCCCTCGACGCCTGACCACTGCGCCACCCTCCAGGCAAACAAACAGACAAACCGTTTTATCCAAGGACCATTCCCATGAGCGACATCCTCGTCCACACCGAAGCCGGTGTGATGACCCTCACCTTCAACCGCGTCGACAAGAAGAACTCCATCACCGGCGGCATGTACGGCGAGCTCGCCGACGCACTGGCCGCGGCCGAGGGCGATGCGGCCGTGCGCTGCGTGCTGATCCAGGGCGATCCCACCATCTTCAGCGCGGGCAACGACATCGGCGACTTCCTCAACGCGCCGCCCGCCGGCAAGGATTCGCCGGTGTTCCGCTTTTTGCGCGGCATCGCGGCCTTTCCCAAGCCCATCGTGGCGGCGGTCTGCGGCCCGGCCGTGGGCATCGGCACCACGATGCTGTTCCACTGCGACCTGGTCTACGCGGGCGACAACGCGGCGTTCTCGATGCCTTTCGTGAACCTGGGCCTGTGCCCCGAGGCAGCGTCGAGCCTGCTGGTGCCGCAGATGCTGGGCTACCACCGCGCAGCCGAGGCGCTGCTGCTGGGCGAGCCCTTCATGGCCGAGGCCGCGCTCGAAGTCGGCCTGGTCAACCGCATCGTGCCGCCGACCGAAGCCAATGCCATCGCGCAGGTGCAGGCCCGCAAGCTCGCGGCCAAGCCGCTGAGCGCGCTGGTCGAGACCAAGCGCCTGCTGAAGAAGGCGCAGATGCCGGCCGTGCTCGAGCGCATGGACGAAGAAGGCGCGAGCTTCGGCCGCATGCTGCGCGAACCCGCCGCGCGCGAGGCTTTCGGCGCCTTCATGGAGAAGCGCAAGCCCGATTTCTCCAAAGTCTGAGCGCGTTTCCACGCTTGCCGGCCCACGGCGCATGCGTACACTGCTGCCGTGCAAGTTTTCGAGACACGATCGTCGGCAACGCCCACCCAGCGTGCGAATGATGCTACTGAAAAAGTAGCAATCGGCACCACGCGCAGGCGTACTTTAGGCCTGCTCGCGGGCACCCTGGCCGCGCCTTCGCTGGCCCTGGCCCGCGTGCGGCCGCTGCGCATCGGCGTCATCGGTTCCTGGTCGGGCCCTTATGCCGCGGGCGGACGCCAGTTCGATGCCGGCATGTCGGTCTGGCTCGCGGCCCACAACCAGCGCATCGCGGGGCGCCCGGTCGAACTGCTGCGCCGCGACGTGCCCGGCAGCGCGCCCGAGCAGGCGCGCCGCCATGCGCAGGACCTGGTGGAGAGCGAGCGTGTCGACCTGCTCGCGGGGCTGGACTTCAGCTCCAACGCCTACGCCGTCGGCGCCGTGGCCACGCAGGCCAAGGTGCCGCTGCTGGTGATGAATGCGGCTTCCTCGGGCATCACGGCGCGCTGCCCGTTCGCGGTGCGCGTGTCCTTCACCATCGCGCAGGTCACGATGCCGCTGGCGCGCTGGGCGATCCAGCAAGGGCTGCGCGATGTCTGCACCGTGGTGGCCGACTATGCCTCGGGCGTCGATGCCGAAAGCGCCTTCGTCTCGGCCGTCACCGCCGGCGGCGGCCGCATCGGCGCGATGCTGCGCGTGCCGCTCAACACGCTGGACTATTCGGCCTACATGCTGCGGCTGCGCGAGCTCAGGCCGCAGGCGGTGTTCTTCTTCCTGCCTTCGGGCCAGATGCCCGCCACCTTCCTCAAGTTCTGGCGCGACCGCGGCATGGCCGACACCGGCATCCGCCTGCTCGCGACCGGCGACGCCACCGACGACCACTACCTCGAAGGCATCGGCGAGCTGGCCGATGGCCTCGTGACCAGCCACCACTATTCGTTTGCCCACGAATCGGCGGCCAACCGCCGCTTCACGGCCGCCTTCGAGACCGAGTACGGCAGCCACCTGCGGCCTGGCTATTTCGCGGTGGCGGCGCACGATGCGCTCGCGGCGGCCGACGCCGCGATGAGCTCGCCGGCCGCGCGCGGCGGCCTGAATGGCGAACGGCTGGTGGACGCTTTCCGGGGCCTCCAGCTCGAGAGCCCGCGCGGCCCGATCGAGATCGACGCCCACACGCGCGACATCGTGCAGGCCGTCTACATCCGCCGCACCGAGCGGCTCGACGGGCGCTGGGTCAACCGCGAGTTCGAACGCTTCGAGCGGGTGCGCGAGCCGGCGCTGTGAGCGCGCGTGCTCAGGGTTGCTGCTCGATCGGCCGGGGCCGGCCGTTGTCGTCGATGGCCACGTAGGTGAAGGTCGCCTGCGTCACCTTGATGTATTCGCCCTGGGCGCGGAAGCGCTCGGCAAAGACCTCGACCGTGACCGTGACCGAGGTGCGGCCGATGCGCACCAGCTTCGAATAGAACGAGAGGATGTCGCCCAGCCGCACCGGCTGCTTGAAGATGAATTCGTTGACCGCCACCGTGGCCTGGCGGCCCTTGGCATAGCGCGCCGGAATGACCGAGCCGGCCAGGTCGCACTGCGCCATGACCCAGCCGCCGAAGATGTCGCCGTTGGCGTTGCAGTCCGCCGGCATCGGAATGACCTTGAGCACCAGCTCCATGTCGGTGGGCAGGCTCTTGAGGGTCGCGGCGGCGGCGGTGCTGGAAATATCGGACATGGGCACAATCTGGACAAACTAAGCAACCACGATTGTCCCTCATGCGCCGCAGCGGCGAAGCCCTACCTCCTCCCCCCCACAGCGCCACCGGCCATGCGCCGGCGCGCAGCGACCGCTCCGACTGGGCGACGCTGCGCCGCCTTTTCCCCTATCTCTGGCAGTACAAGTGGCGGGTGATCGCCGCGCTCGGCTTCATGGTGGGCGCCAAGGTGGCCAACGTGGGCGTGCCGGTGCTGCTCAAGAACCTGATCGACACGATGACGCCCAGGCCGGACATGGCGCAGGCGCTGCTGATCGTGCCCATCGGGCTCCTGCTGGCCTACGGGCTGCTGCGCTTTTCGACCGCGCTCTTCGGCGAGCTGCGCGAGCTGATCTTCGCCAAGGCCACCGAGGGCACGGCGCGGCAGATCGCGCTGGAGGTGTTCGGCCACCTGCATTCGCTGAGCCTGCGCTTCCACCTGGAGCGCCAGACCGGCGGCATGACGCGCGACATCGAGCGCGGCACGCGCGGCGTGCATTCGCTCATCTCGATGTCGCTCTACAGCATCGTGCCCACCATCATCGAGCTGGCGCTGGTGCTCACCATCCTGGGCGTGAAGTTCGATTCGCTGTTCGTCTGGATCACGGGCGCGGCGCTGGTGCTCTACATCACCTTCACGGTCACCGTGACCGAGTGGCGCACCCAGTTCCGCAAGACCATGAACGAGCTCGACTCCATGGCCCAGAGCCGCGCGGTCGATTCGCTGCTGAACTACGAAACCGTCAAGTACTTCAACAACGAGGAATTCGAGGCGAAACGCTACGACGCCAGCCTGGACCGCTACCGCAAGGCCGCCATCAAGAGCCAGCGCACGCTGAGCATGCTCAACACCGGCCAGCAGCTGATCATCGCGACCAGCCTGGTGCTGATGCTCTGGCGCGCCACCTCGGGCGTGGTCGAAGGGCGCATGACGCTGGGCGACCTGGTGATGGTCAACGCCTTCATGATCCAGCTCTACATTCCGCTCAACTTCCTGGGCGTGATCTACCGCGAGATCAAGCAGAGCCTGACCGACCTGGACAAGATGTTCGTGCTGATGGAAAAGGAGCGCGAAGTGCGCGATGCGCCCGGTGCGCAGCCGCTGTCTTTGCTCCCTCTCCTTCCGGGAGAGGGCAGGGGTGAGGGCGGCGGCGTCGACCCCACCATCCGCTTCGAGGACGTGAGCTTCGCCTACGAGCCCGACCGGCCCATTCTCAAGCACGTGAGCTTCGAGATCCCGGCCGGCAAGACGGTGGCTGTGGTCGGCCCCTCGGGCTCGGGCAAGTCGACGCTCGCGCGGCTGCTCTACCGCTTCTACGACGTGCAGCAGGGCCGCATCACCATCGGCGGGCAGGACATCCGCGAAGTGCAGCAGTCCAGCGTGCGCCGCGCGATCGGCATCGTGCCGCAGGACACGGTGCTGTTCAACGACACGGTCGAATACAACATCGCCTACGGCCGCCCCGGCGCCACGCGCGAAGAGGTGGAAGGCGCGGCCCGCGCCGCGCGCATCCACGACTTCATCGCCGCCACGCCCAGGGGCTATGAAACCACCGTGGGCGAGCGCGGCCTCAAGCTGTCGGGCGGGGAAAAGCAGCGCGTGGCCATTGCGCGCACGCTGCTGAAGAACCCGCCGATCGTGATCTTCGACGAGGCCACCTCGGCGCTCGATTCGGCCAACGAGCGCGCCATCCAGTCGGAGCTCAGGAGCGCCGCGCAGGACAAGACCACGCTGGTGATCGCGCACCGCCTCTCGACGGTGGTCGATGCGCACGAGATCCTGGTGCTCGAGGCGGGCGTGATCGTCGAGCGCGGCACGCATGCCGAGCTGCTTGCGAAGCAGGGCCGCTATGCGCAGATGTGGGCTTTGCAAAAGAGCGAAGCCACGCCGCTGATGTAGCCCGCCTATTTTTTGATATCGATGAGGAATTGCCGAGCACGGCAAGAAATTCCGCGCGGTGCTGACCATCGGCGTGATCGGCATCACGCCCGAAGAAATTGCGGCCATGCCGGCGCTCGAGCTGATCTGCTGCCTGGGCGCTGGCTACGAAGGCGTGCCGCTCGAAGTGACGCGTGCACGCGGCATTGCCACCGCCAATGGCGCCGGCACCAACGACGACTGCGTGGCCGACCATGCCTTCGGCCTTTTGATCGGCATCGTGCGCGAGTTCCGCAAGCTCGACCGGCTGTGCCGCGAAGGCGTGTGGCGCGAAGCCATTCCGCAGCCGCCGAACGTGTCGGGCAAGAAGCTCGGCATCCTGGGGCTCGGCACCATCGGCCAGAAGATCGCCAAGCGCGCGGCCGCCTTCGACATGGAGATCGGCTATCACAACCGCAAGCCGCGCGAAGGCGCGGCGCACCGCTACTTCGGCGACCTGAAGTCGCTGGCGGCCTGGGCCGATTTCCTGGTGCTGGCCGCGCCGGGCGGGCCGGCCACGCGCCATCTCGTGAATGCCGAAGTGCTCGATGCGCTCGGGCCGCAGGGCTACCTGGTCAGCATCGGGCGCGGCAGCGTGGTCGATACCGAGGCGCTGGCGGCGGCGCTGCGCGAGCACCGCATTGCAGGCGCGGGACTCGATGTGTACG
>NZ_JBFTPJ010000328.1:0-5680 GCF_056398445.1 Variovorax sp. 01T439_2 | reverse complement strand
CGTCGTTCTCGACAAGGCGAGCCAACCAATGGTCACGCGGCTGCGTCTTCGACGTACGGTTTAGTTCAAAGGCAAGTTCTTCATAGTTGTCCAGCCGCTGTGCTCGCTCAGCGAAGCGCGGGTCCGTCGCCAGGTCCTCGCGCTCAAGGGCCTTGAGCAAGCCCACCCAGAACTTTTGAGGCGAGGACATGTGCACGGCCACCAGCGATCCATCTTGGCAGCGCAATGCGTAAGACTGCGACGCGCGCACTCGCATCAAAGGATCCGGCTTGACGCCAGCCATCRTGAAGTTGGCGAAGGGATCGCTGATGAACGCCATTGTCGATTCCAGCATGTTCAACTGGAGCGTACGGGGCTTGCCTGTGCGTTCTCGCTCGAACAGCGCGCCGAGGATGCCGTAGCTGGCATACATGCCAGTCAGGTTGTCCGCAATCGAGGGCCCGGTTATCTGCGCGTCGGCACCAAGCAGGAGGCTGGAGATGCCGCTCAGCGCTTGCCCCACCGCGTCATAGGCCGGCCGATCAGCGTACGGCCCTGACTCCCCGAAACCCGTAATGGAGCAGACGATCAGACGAGGGTTGACTTCCCGCAGCTTGTCCACGCCCAGGCCAAGCCGCTCCATCACGCCGGAGCGGAAGTTCACTATCAGCACGTCAGCGCTTTCTATCAACCTCAGGAACGCCTCCTTACCCAGCGCACCTTTCAGGTTGAGCGTGACCCCTTTCTTGTTTCGGTTGTAGGTGGCGAAGTAGGGACTGTAAGTACCGCCGCGGAAAGACCGGAAAGGATCGCCATCCTTCGGGTTTTCCACCTTGACCACCTCGGCGCCTAGATCCGCCAACAGTGTGCCGGCCAGCGGCCCCGTGATCATCGCCGTGAGTTCGACGATTCGCACGCCGGTCAGGGGCGAGGTTGGGTTCTTGTCCATTTTTCCTTCCACGTCATTGCAACGCCAAATACTGCATGCTAGGATGCCTCATCCAACTACCTTTGTCAACAGACCTACTTGCCATGGATCTCCTTTCGACAAATGTCTCGATTCCCATCGGTTCTGACCGCATGGACGCGTACTTCACCCGACCTGCCCAAGCCAGCGGCTCCATCGTTTTGATCCAGGAGATCTTCGGTGTCACGCCCGCGATGCGTTCGATCGCGGACGACCTTGCCGGAGCGGGCTATGCAGTTGTTGTGCCGGACATCTACTGGCGGCTGGCACGTAATTTGGACTTGGGCAACGGCGAGGACGCCAATGAGCGCCAAGCGGCCGTGGACTACTCCCTGCGCTACGACGAGGTCACGGGAGTGTTGGATCTGACTGCTTGCGCCGACTGGCTACAGGCAGAACAGGCGGTAGACCAGCGGCCAATCGTGTTCGGCTTTTGCCTGGGCGGCCGAATGGCGGTTCGCTTGGCCGCTGCCACACCACTGTCCGGGATGATTTCCATGTACGGGGTGGGCTTGAACAAGCTGGGCGATCTGATCCAGGCGATCAGATGTCCTGTGCAGTTCCACTTCGGAACGAACGACAACCACAACCCTGTCGAGGTCATCCAAGCGGTCCGCGACGAAGTCGCCAAGCGCGAACGGGCCAACGACGAGTTCCATACCTACGAGGGCGCCGAGCATGCCTTCTTCAACCGGCTTCGAGCGGATCGCTTCAATCCAGGTGCGCACGAACTCGCGAGAAGTCGAGCACTGCGCTTTGCGGCCAGCCGCTTTGCCGAAGCAGTACCCAGGGACTCACGAGCATGATCGAATCCTTATTGCCATACGCGGTCAACGAGCTCAAGGGTCGAACGGCACTAGTGACAGGAGCGGCACAAGGCATTGGCCTGGCAATCGCGCAGCGCTTGGGCGCCGCCGGTGCCAGTCTCGTCCTGGTGGATGTCGCAGCACACGAACTCCAGCAGGTGGCCACGCACTTGCGGGAACGTGGTGGCAGCGTTATTGCCAAGGCAATGGACATCGCTGACCGGCCAAGTGCCCAGGCGCTGCGGGCGGAGCTGGTCGAAGCATCTTCCGGGATCGACATCCTGATCAATAACGCAGCGATAGGTCCTGAGCGCAATGATCCGGCCTATCTCGTGGCGAAGCCCAAATTCTGGTCTACCCCGGACGCGCTGTGGCTCGAAATGCTGCGGGTCAACGTCTTTGGAGCTCAACTGCTCAGCACACTGTTCGCTCCGGACATGGTACGGCGCGGGTGGGGCCGCATCATCAATGTCTCGACCAGCCTAGATACCATGTATCGCCAGGGCATCGGCCCCTATGGGCCTTGCAAAGCCGCACTGGAGGCGTCATCGCGCATCATGTTCCAGGATTTGGATGGATCTGGCGTTACCGTCAACGTGCTACTCCCCGGTGGACCAGTGAACTCCCGCATGGTGCCGGCGGACTGCGGGATAGAACCCGAAGACCTGATCCAACCCGAGAAGCTCGCCGAGCCAGTGCTCTGGCTGTGTTCGAACGAAGCAAATGACGTCACGGGCTTGCGGCTGGTGGCGAGGCACTGGGACTTGGCGCTCTCGATTCAGGAACGCCTTACCGCAGCAACCGCGCCGATTGCCTGGCCACAGTTGGGCGCGCAATCGCACATCCCGGTGGCCAAGGCCTGATTCCGCGGGAACCGTGCAGCCTGGTTGCTTGGTGCTGCGAACAACGCAGGCTCAATCTGCACTCGTCACTGTGCGCCGGGACGGGGGGCGCGTGGCGCTACACCCTTTGCTGGGACTGCTCGCTTCCAAGCGTACCGATTGAGGCTGGGGGAGATCCGTCAGAAGAATTGACCGGCGGGGGCTTTTGATTTTTCTTTTCGTCCGTCGTTGCGCGCTCCTCGTTCGCCAGAAGCGAACGAAACGAGGCAGCGCGATAACAGGCTGCACACATGCTTATTCGGGCGTCAGTGTGATGTGGATGRCGTCCCGCCCGTCGGTCACCTCTCGCCCGAGCGTGCGCACCGCCTCAGTGCCTCTGTCCATTCCAAAAGAATGCGTGCAGAGTGGCCTTAGCGCCTCTCCGGCATGCGTGACGATGTCGATCGCCAATTCAGTCGATTCCCACCCTGCGCTCAGCACTCCGACAAGCTGAATCTCCCGCAGCACTGCCTTGTCGATCGGAAACCCGTCGAGTGGTTTGTTCGCTTTGAGACCGGCCAGCACGATTCGCCCGCCGCGCTTGACCATGTCCACGCCCTGGATGATCGGAGCCATCGATCCTGCCGACACGTCAAGGACGACGTCCGCCAATCGTCCACCGGTGATTTCGACCACGCGCTCCACTGGATCCTCCTTGTCGACATCGATGACCGCCGTAGCACCAAGCTGTAAGGCCAGATCCAAACGGCCGCGGTCAGACGATGTCCCGGTCACAATGATCTGCGAAGCGCCTGCCCTGCGTGCAGCCACGGCGGCCAGCAGCCCCCGCTGACCTGGACCAGCGATCACGACCGTCTTTCCGAGCGCAGCGCCGCCCACCTCGTACACCCAGCGGATTGCGTTGGACAACGGATTCACCAAGGTCATCAGGTCGGTGGCGACGCTCGTGGGAAGCTTGTGCACCATCGTCTTCGGATGCAGGTACACATGACTCGCGTAGCCGCCCCACAGCGACGGCGCAGAATGGATATTCTGGTACAGGCCATACCCCAAGTCGGACTGACACCGCGTGTACTCGCCCGCTATGCAATCTGCACAGTGCCCGCAAGGGATGATCGGCTCGACCGCGACGCGGTCGCCTTCTTGCACACGCCAACGCTTGGCTGCCGTGGGCCCGATACGCTCGATGAATCCCATGATCTCGTGGCCGGGCACGATCGGCATGCCTCCGCCCCAATCACCAAGGTGGCCGAGCCACTGTTCATAGTCGGTGCCGCACAGACCACAGGCTTCGACCCGCAACACCGCGTCGTCGTCGCTGATCTCGGGTAAGGGGAATTCACGCAACTGGAGGTTCTTCGGTGACTCCAGCACCAACGCTCTTGCGCCGCTCATAGTTCTTTCTCCTGCCTCTCAGGGGCATCACATTGATCTTGAATCAACACCAAGCCTTCTTCAGAGAACGGAAGCGCTTTCTGGATCGCTCTCTTGGCTTCCCGCAATTCGCGAGGGCTGTTGATGGCCGCCGCTGCTACCAGGTGTCCTTCTTGCACAAAGAAGTCGATGAAGCCGCTGTCACTCGCATTGGCCTTTCGGTACTGCTGCGCGCCTGGGGGCACGACGCCCAACAACTGAAAGTTGATGTCGAACTGGTCGGACCAGAACCACGGCAGCTCTCTAGTGACGGGCTCGGCGCCCAGCATCGCCTTCGCAGCTGCCACCCCTTGATCCTGCGCGTTCTTCCAAGATTCGAGGCGTCCCCTGCCCTGTCCCAGCGGCTGGTCGGTCACGTCACCGCAGGCAAATACTCTGGGGTCCGAAGTCCGGCAGTGCTCGTCGACCACGATTCCATTGCCAACGTCCAGCCCGCAGGACCGTGCAAGTTCGTCGTTCGGCACTGCACCGATGCCTACGAGCACTACCGTAGCAGGCACGATCGAACCGTCATCGAGCTCAACCCCTTGAATCTTTCCATTTCCCACGAAGCGCTTGAGGCGAGCGCCCAGCCGAACGTCCACGCCGCGACTAACGTGCTGCTCCAGGAAATACTTGCTGAGCGACGGAGGAAGCGAGCGTCCGCAGAGTTGATTGGAAGCCTCGAGCACCGTGACATGGGCGCCGCGCGCTCGCAGACCTGAGGCAACTTCCAGCCCGATCCAGCCGCCGCCCACGACAACCAGCCGGATGGCAGTTCCGAGGTTGGCGCGAATGGCCAGGCAGTCGTCGATCGTCCGCAGGTAATGCACGCCCTGCAGCTCGGCCCCCTCGCAGGACAATTGCCGGGGTCGAGACCCCGTCGCCAGAAGCAGCTGGTCGAAGTGAAACGATTTTCCATCCCGACAAACAACCTGGCGGCCGGCCCGGTCGACTCGCTCGACGTGATTCCCAAGCTCCACTTTGATTGCCAGCTCCACAAGGCGCTCTTGCGACCACAGTTGACATGCACCGGGTCCCAGCTCGCCGAGCAACACTTGCTTCGACAGGGGCGGACGTTCGTAGGGAAGATGGCTTTCATTGCCAATCATCTGCACTGAGCCGGTGAAGCCTGAGTCGCGCAACGTCTTGGCTGCCCAGCCGCCGGACTGCCCGGCTCCGATGATGACGATGTCGTTGACGTTAGACATGTTCGCGGCCGACTAAAGGTTAAGGAAGATCTTGTTGTCGACCACCGTGACGGGGTACGTCTCCAGATCAGACTCCGCGGGCGGGCCCATGCATTTGCCAGTGCGGATGTTGAAGACAGCGCCATGCAAGGGGCACTCGATGGTTTCGCCTTCCACGAAACCGTCGGACATCAGGGCGTAGGCGTGCGGACACACGTTGTCGGTTGCGAAGAACTCGTTGTTGACCCGGTAGATCGCAATCTTCTTTCCCTGGCCTTCATAGGCGTATGGAGCGTCCTGCGTGACCTTTTCACATGCGGCGATAAGCTGAAGCGTCATGACGGCAAGCGACTAGGCGGCAGCGGGCTCGGCAGTGTCGCCGGGCATCAGTTCGCCGTGATGACGTTCCAGGAATTCGTCCATCTCGCCAAGCTCGGAAACGACGTCGAGAGGCACAACCGCGTAGGCACTGCCATCCTTGAC
>NZ_JBFTPJ010000327.1:0-5681 GCF_056398445.1 Variovorax sp. 01T439_2 | reverse complement strand
GCAGGAAGTACATGCCGCCGCCATCGGGCACGATGCCGCGATGGATGTAGGACCAGGTGAAGCTCGCCGCATCCGAGGCGATGATGAAGTCGCAGGCCAGCGCCGTGTCGGCGCCCAGGCCCGAGGCGGCGCCGTTGACGGCAGCGATCGTCGGCTTGGGCATGGTGTGCAGCAGCGACTGGGTGTGGTGCACGCGCTGCTGGCGGCTCCAGCCGTTGAAGCCGACCTCGCCCGCGGGCGCCTGCATCCGCCGTTCCATGCCGGCGACATCGCCGCCGGCGCAGAAGCCCTTGCCGCGTCCGGTGAGCACCAGGGCGCGGATCGCCGTGTCGTTGGCCACATGCTCCAGCGCGGCGATGAATTCAGTGCGCATGTCGTCGCTCATCGCGTTGCGCTTTTCGGGGCGGTTCAGCCACAGGGTGGCGATGCCGTTCGCGGTTTCCAGTTCGATCAGGCTGCTGCTGCTCATTCGATTTCTCCGTTCATTCGGCCGTGATGTTGTTTTCCTTGACCACCTTGCGCCAGCGCGCTTCCTCGCCCTTGGCGTACCTGTCGAAGTCCTGCGGCGAGCCGCCGTTGATGACGAGGCCCTCGGACTCCACCCGCTTGCGGAAGGCCTCCGTCTGCACGGCCTTCTTCGCTGCGGCATTCAGGCGCGCGATCACCTCGGCCGGGGTGCCGGCGGGCGCGTACAGGCCATACCAGCTGTCGGCAACGTAGCCCGGCACGCCGCTCTCCGCGATCGTCGGCACCTTCGCGAGCGCGTGGGCCGTGGAGCGCGTGGCGGTCGTCACGGCCAGCGCGCGCAGCTTGCCGCTCTCGACAAAGCTGCCCACCGCCGCGGCCGTCGCGAACATCACGTCGACCTGTCCGCCCAGCAGGTCGGTGATGGCGGGGCCGGCACCGCGGTAGGGGATGTGGGTGATGTCGGTCTTGGTCAGGTTCTTGAAGAGCTCGCCGGCCAGGTGGGCCGAGGTGCCCGCGCCCTGCGACGCGAAGGACAGCTTGCCCGGCTGGGCCCTGGCCGCATCGACCAGGTCCTTCACCGACTTGAGCGGGCTGTCGGCGCGAACCACCAGCACGTTCGGCGAAATGCCCACCAGCATGACCGGCGCAAAGGCCTTGTCATGGTTGTACGGGAGCTTGGGCTGCAGGCTCGGGTTCACGACGTGCGCCACCGTGGCCATCACCATCGTGTAGCCATCGGGGGCGCTCTTGGCCACGGCGTCCGTGCCGATGATCGTGCCCGCGCCGGGCTTGTTGTCGATGATCACGGGCTGCCCCAGCTCCTGCCCCATCGCGATGGCCATGGTGCGGGCCACGAGGTCGGTGCCGCCGCCGGGTGCGAACGGCACCACGAGCTTGATCGGCTTGTCGGGAAAGGCCGCGCGCGCCGGCACCGCGGCCAGGCCGCCAACCGCGCAGGCCAGCGTAAGAAGGATGGCATGCCTGGCGCGCGCCAGCGTCATGGGGTTCAGCATCGTTTGTCTCCGTCGAAAGGGAATGTGAGAAAGCAGGCATCGAGGGCGGCGCTGCGGCTCTTCTCATCGACGGGTCCAAGCTTAGGGATGCGGGCTCTGCCGCGCATCCCCACATTTCCATTGCGTGGAATTCGAGCTAGCTCTGCCGGCGCCGCCGATGCGGACGCTGGCGGAAAAGATGCGCCAGCCGCGCGACCACGGGCGAGCTGCTGCTGGAGCCCTGATGCCGGTGCCAGCCCGGCGCGCGTTCACATCCGGCGGCCGCGGAATTCGCCCGGCGTCATGCCCTGGATCCGGCGGAAGTGCCGGTTGAAATTCGAGATGTTGTTGAACCCCACCTCATAGCAGATGCTGCTCACCTGCTGGCGCGTCGAGGCCAGCAGGCGGCAGGCCCTGGCCACGCGCAGGCCGTTGACGAAGTCGGTGAAGGTCTGGCCGGTGGCGCGGCGGAAGCTGCGCGAGAACGCGTTCTCGCGCATGCCCGCGATCGCGCCGACCTCGGCCAGCGACAGCGCCTCGGCGTAGTTGTCGCGGATGTAGTCGATCGCCTTGTGGATGCGCAGCGCGCGGCCGTCCTCGTCGAAGCCTGCATCGGCCAGGAAGACATCGGCAAGCAGCCGGTAGTCGCGCCATTGCGCGAGCTCGTTCAGCAGCGCGATGAACTCGGAGAAACGCGCGAGCCCGCGCAGCGTCTCGATGCGGCGCAGGCGCGCGAGCGTGTCCGCGCCCAGGCCGACGAACTGCACGCCCTGGCGCGCGCGCGCCAGCAGCGGGCCGGCATCGCCTAGCTCCGGAAAAAGCGCCATGCCGCGGCGCAGCAGCTCGTCGCTGAAGCGCAGCACCAGTTCGCCTGCGCTGCCGCCACCCGGCGGCGCGCGGTGCTCGAACGCGAGGCTGTGCGGCAGCCGCGGACCGAGCAGCACGACGGTGCCGGGTGCGAAGCTGTGCGTCTCCTGGTCCGCGCCCGCGCCGATGCGAAGGCGCGCGGGCCGTGCGCCGATCAGGTGCAGCTCGTGTTCATGCAGGCAGCGCGGATGGCTCTCTCGCTGCGAAGGTGCAGAGGCGCCTTCGCAGTGGACCGTGGCGCAGGCATCGAACACCTGCTGGGAGGCAAGGGCCTGCTGGGAGGCAAAGGCCTGCCGGGAAGCAAAGGCCTGCGGCGTGGTGTTCAGCAAAGCCAGGTCTCCAAAAAGGGGCCGCAGCGAAGCGCGCCGTCAGCTTTTGCGCACCGGCGGCGGCACCGCCGTCTGCTGCTGGAACGCGGCAAGCAGCCGGTATTCCTCGCCAAGCTTGTGCGGCAGCGAGAGGAACACCGGCAGCAGCTGCCGATAGAGCGCAACGTTCTTGGCGTTGGGCGTGTGGCGGTGGGTCGCACCGACCATGCCCGCGACCACGTCGAGCGAATCGACATGGCCCAGCGCATAGAGCCCGAGCACCGCGGCGCCGAGGCAGGAGCTCTCGAAGCTTTCGGGCACCACCACTTCGCGGTCGAACACGTCGGCCATCATCTGGCGCCACATGCCCGAGCGGGCGAAGCCGCCGGTGGCCTTGATGCGGGCGCTCGGGCCCGCGATCGACTCGACCGCCGGCAGGATGCTGTGCAGGTTGAAGATCACGCCCTCGAGCACCGCGCGGATCATGTGCTCCTTGCGGTGGTGGATGCCCAGCCCGAAGAAGGAGCCGCGCAGGTCGGCGTTCCAGTAGGGCGCGCGTTCGCCGGTGAGGAAGGGGTGGAACACCAGCCCTTCGGAGCCCGCGGAGACGCGCTCGGCGATGCGCGTGAGCACCTCGTAGGTGTCGATGCCCAGGCGCTTGGCGGTCTCGGCCTCGGCCGAGGCGAACTCGTCGCGCACCCAGCGCAGGATGATGCCGCCGTTGTTCACCGGTCCGCCCACCACCCAGCGCCGCTCGGCCAGTGCATAGCAGAAGGTGCGGCCCTCGGGATCGGTCATCGGATGGTCGACCACGGTGCGCATCGCGCCGCTGGTGCCGATGGTCACGGCCACTTCGCCGGGCGCCATCGCGTTCACGCCAAGATTGGAGAGYACGCCGTCGTTGGCGCCGATCACGAACGGCGTGTCGCGCGCCAGGCCCAGCTGCGCCGCGGTGTCCGCCGCCAGGCCCTCGATGTGCCAGGTGGTCGGCACCGGGCGCGGCAGCTGCTCGGCGCGCACGCCGGCGAGCGCAAGCGCACCTTCGTCCCAGTCGAGCCGCTCGATGTCGAACAGGCCTGTGGCCGAGGCGATCGAATGGTCGACCTGCCACTGGCCGAAGAGCCGGAAGAACACGTACTCCTTGATGCCGACGAAGCGCGCGGCGCGTGCGAAGAGCTCGGCGCGCTCGTGGCGCAGCCACACCAGCTTGGCCAGCGGCGACATCGGATGGATCGGCGTGCCGGTGCGGCGGTAGATGGCCAGGCCATCCCACTCGTCGCGGATGCGCACGGCCCAGGCCGAGGCACGGTGGTCGGCCCAGGTGATGCTGCGCGTGAGCGGCGCGCCCGCGGCATCGACCAGGATCAGGCTGTGCATCGCCGCGCTGAAGGACACCGCGAGCACGTCGGCGGGCGCGGCCCTGCTCTGCTTCACGCAGCCGGCGATGGCCGCGAGCACGGCCTGGAAGATCTGCTCCGGGTCCTGCTCGGCGGCCGCGGCCTCGGGCTGCAGCAGCGGGTATTCGACCGCGTCGTGCGCCAGCACGCGCCCGGCCGGCGTGAAGGCCACCGCCTTGGTGCTGGTGGTTCCGATGTCGACCCCGATGACGATGCGGCCCATGCTTGTCTCCTTGGCTTACACGACCATGCCGAGCAGCATGATGAACACGATGGCCACGACCGAGATCAGCGTTTCCATCACGGTCCAGGTCTTGAAGGTCTCGGCCACCGTCATGTTGAAGTATTGCTTGACCAGCCAGAAGCCCGCGTCGTTGACGTGCGAGAGGATCAGCGAACCCGCGCCCGTGGCCAGCACCAGCAGCTCGCGGTTCACGCCCGGCACCATGGTGGCAAGCGGCGCGACGATGCCCGCGCCCGTGATGGTGGCAACCGTGGCCGAGCCGGTGGCGATGCGGATCAGCCCCGCCACCAGCCACGCGAGCAGGATCGGCGAGACCTGCGCATGCAGCGCCATCTGCCCGATCGCGTTGCCCACGCCGCTCGCCACCAGCATCTGCTTGAAGCCGCCGCCCGCGCCGATGATCAGCACGATGGCCGCGGTGGGCGCCAGGCTGTCGTCGACGAACTTCATGATCTGCCTGGCAGTGAAGCCGCGCGCAGTGCCGAAGGTGTAGAGCGACAGCAGCAGCGCCGCCAGCAGCGCGGTGATCGGGTGGCCGATGAAGTCCATCCAGTGGCGCACCACGTTCTTGTCGTCGAGCGCCACGTCGGYAAAAGTCTTCAGCAGCATCAGCGCGACCGGCAGCAGCACCGTGAGCAGCGTGATGCCGAAGCCGGGCAGCTCGCGCGCTTCGGGTTCGTGCGCCAGCTGCTCCATCAGCTCGGGCGAGGCTTCGCCCGGCACGTACTTGGAAATGAACTTGCCGAAGATCGGCCCCGCGATCATCGCGGTGGGCAGGCCGACGATGAGGCCGTAGAAGATGGTCTTGCCGATGTCGGCGCCGAACACGCCGATGGCCAAGAGCGGCCCTGGATGCGGCGGCACCAGGCCGTGCACCACCGACAGGCCGGCCAGCAGCGGAATGCCGATGCGGATCAGCGAGACGCCGGTGCGCCGCGCCACGATGAACACCAGCGGGATCAGCAGCACGAAGCCGATCTCGAAGAACAGCGGAATGCCCACCAGGAACGCCGCGAACATCATCGCCCAGTGCACGCGCTCGCGGCCGAAGGCGTCGATCAGCGTGCGCGCAATGCGGTCGGCGCCGCCCGATTCGGCCATCAACTTGCCCAGCATGGTGCCCAGGCCCAGCACGATGCCCACGAAGCCGAGCACGCCGCCGAAGCCCTCCTGGAAGGACTTCATCACCAGGTCCACCGGCATGCCCGAGGTCAGGCCCAGGAAGCCCGCGGCCAGCGTCAGCGCGATGAAGGGGTGCACGCGCCAGCGCGTGATCAGAAGGATCAGCCCGAGGATCGCCACCAGGGCGTCGACGAGCAGGAATACCTCTTTGCTCATTCCGAACATGTGTATGTCTCCTGAATCCGGCCGCGCCACGGGCGGCCGGTGGTGCCAGGGATAGCGC
>NZ_JBFTPJ010000326.1:0-5736 GCF_056398445.1 Variovorax sp. 01T439_2 | reverse complement strand
GACATACACTTATCCACAGTCGACCATTGCTGCGTCGGCTTCCACCCCTGGCTCACGATTCAAGCGGCGCGGTGGCTCAGTTCTACTTCGGCGCGGACAACCAGGACCCTTTGCCGCGCTGGACGCATGGCCGGATCACGCTGCTTGGCGATGCCGCGCATCCGATGGTGCCGCGCGGCTCGAACGGTGCCGGCCAGGCCAYCATCGACGCGCGCTGCCTCGCCGGCCGCCTGAAGAAGGACGGCGTGGGCCCCGYGGCGCTGGAAAGCTACGATCAGGAACGGGTCCCGGCCACGGCCAATGTCGTGCTCACGAACAGGCGCACGCCGCCCGACGCGATCCTGCGCGAGGTCTACGAGCGTTCCGGCGGCAAGCCGTTCGCCCGGATCGACGACGTCGTGCCCCAGGCCGAACTCCAGGCGATTTCCGATGCCTACAAGCGCGTGGCCGGCTACGACCCCGCGCAGCTCAAGAATCGCCCGCCCTTCGTCTGAACCCGATCCAGAAGCAACCCTGAAAACTATTGAAGGAGACCTCCCATGTTCGCCAGATGGATCAAGCCACTGCTGTCCGCAACAGCGCTGTGCATCGCCGCGTCGGCGGCGTCGGCCGCATGGCAGCCGACACAGCCGGTCACGCTCGTCGTGCCCTACACACCCGGCACGGGCATCGACCTGATCGCGCGCCAGCTCTCCGCGCACCTGCCGAGCGCGCTCGGACAGCCTGTGATCGTGGAGAACGTTGCGGGCGCCAGCGGCAACATCGGGAGCGAACGGGTGGCAAGGGCCAAGCCCGATGGCCACACGCTGCTGGTGCAGGTCAACACCCTTGTCATGAACAAGAGCCTGTACAAGACCTTGTCGTATGACCCCGTCGGCGACTTCACTCCCGTTGCCCAGACCTCCTGGGGAACCCTGCTCCTGGTGGCCAACCCGAACGTGCAGAAAACGGCGACCGTGAGCGAAGTCGTGAACGCCGCGAAGGCGAAGCCCGGGCAGCTGACCTACGCCACGCCAGGCGTCGGCACGCCCCATCACCTGTCGATGGCGCTGTTTCTCCAGCGCAGCGGTGCCGAGATGCTGCATGTCCCCTACAAAGGCACGGCCGGCGCCGTCACCGACCTGCTCGGCGGGCGGATCGACTACATGTTCCTGCCGGTGCACGTCGCGCTGCAGCACATCCAGGCCGGCAAGCTGAAGGCCATTGCAACCGGCAGCGCCAAGCGGCTGCCGCAGCTTCCCGATGTTCCGACGCTCGCGGAGGCCGGCGTCACCCCGGACAACATCGACATGTGGTACGGGGTGCTGGCGCCCAAGGGAACACCCGCGGACGTGGTGGAGCGCCTGAACCTGGAGATCGGCAAGGTCCTCAGGCAGCCTGACGTCGCGAAGTCCTTCGAATCGCAGGGCATGGTGCCGGCGGTCTCCACGCCGGCTGCCTTCGGGGCGCTGGTTGCCAAGGACGCGCAGCGCTGGGCGGAGGTGGTGAAGAAAGGCAACATCACCGCGGATTGAGGCAGAGGACGCCGCGGGCGCTACGCAGCGCCGAACCAATCGCCCGCGGATCGACCCTGGTCCGGGCCGAGCATCGAAAAGCCGCCGTCCACCGGAATGTCGGCGCCGGTGACGAAGCGCGCCGCGTCCGAGCACAGGAACAGCACCACCTGCGCCACGTCGTCGCCGTCGCCCACGCGGCCCAGCGGGTGCATTGGCGCGCCAACGCGGTCGGCCCTTGCACGATCGCCATTTGCGATGCGCGACAGCGCGTCCGACCAGGTCCAGCCCGGCGACACCGAGTTCACCCGCACGCCCCGCGGCGCCAGCGTGGCGGCCTGGTTGCGCGTGAGTTGCAGGATGGCCGCCTTGGCCGCCGGGTACAGCGCCCGCCCCGCCGCGCCGAACTTGCCGCCGACGCTGCCCATGTTCACGATGGCGCCGCCCTGCGCGGCCAGCGCGTCGGCGCTCTTCTGCACCAGCATCGCGCCGGAGACCAGGTTGACGTTCAGCGCGCTCAGCCAGTCGGCGCGCGCGGCGCCGAGCCCCGCGTCGCCGTAGACCACGGCGTTGTTGACGAGGCAGTCGATGCGGCCTTCGGTGCGCAGCACGCCGGCCACCAGCGCATCGAGCGCATCGTCCGAGGCGATGTCGCAGGCGACGAAGCGGCAGCCCTCGCCCAACCCGGCCGCCAGCGCCTCGCCGCGCACCGCGTCGATGTCGACCGCCGCCACGCGCGCGCCGGCCTGCACGAAGGCCCGCACGATGGCGCTGCCCAGCAGCGCGGCGGCGCCGGTCACGACGGCGACCTTGCCTTGCAGCGGGGTCATGGCCGGCCTCCCCTCTCCATCTGGGCCACGGCATCGTCCACGCGCACCACGTCCGCGAGCATCGCCAGGGTTTCGAGGCTGGCGGCCTGCAGGTGCGCCTGCGCGGTGCTGCAGGCGTCGGCGACCACCGCCACGTCGTAGCCCAGGTCGCTCGCATGGCGCGCGCCGTGCTCCACCACATGGTTGGTGGCGATGCCGGCCAGGTACAAGCGGCTGGCACCGGTGGCGCGCACCACCTCCTCGAGCCCGCTGGCCCAGAAAGGGTTGTTGCGCTTGTGGGTGACGACGGCTTCGCCCGGCAGCGGCGCGAGCTCGCCGTAGAACCCGGCACCCCAGCTGCCTTCCTGCACCGCGCCGCTCTCGGCCACGCGCCGGAACAGCGTGCAGTTGCGCAGGCAATCCGAGTAGTCGGGCGCGAAGGCGATGCGCACGAAGATCACCGGCACGCCGTTCGCGCGCGCAGCGGCGATCAGCCGTGCGGCCGAGGCGATGAGGCGCGGGCGTGCGGGGTCGTCGGCGGCCACGCCCACGCGCACCTTGCCGTCGACGTGCAGCACGTCGTTCTGGTAGTGCATGGCCAGCAGCGCGGCCTTCACATGAACACCTGCAAGGCTTCGTGCGGCGCGTCGCAGTTGACGAGGTCGATGCGCTTGGTCTGGATGCGCCAGCCGTCCTCGGCGCGGCGCAGGGTGTGCAACACGCTGCCGCCGAAGCTGCGCTGTTCGGTCTTGCGCCACTCCAGCAGCAGGAAGGTCGAGCGCACGGTGCAGCCCGCGTCGTCGCGCGACTCGAGCGCGATGTTGCCCAGCACGTGCACGGTGCGCGTGGGCGGCTGCTGCGAATAGGCGCGGGCCTGCTCGAGCCGCCGCGCGCGCATCGAGCGCAGCAAGGCGTCCTCGCAGAACAGCGAGGCGTGGTTGAGATGGTCGGCCTGGCCGTGCACCAGCGGCACCCAGTACAGCCCGTCGGGCGTGAAGAGCTTCTGCCATTCGTCCCAGCGGTGCTCGTCGAGCAGGCGCGCCTCGTGATGCAGGAACTGCGTGAGGTCCTGCTGCTCGTTCCAGTCGCGGAAGTTCATCTGGCGCTCCCGGCGTGTTCGTTCGCGTGTTCGTTCGTCTTGACGCCCATGTAGCCGGCCCAGGCCGCGAACATGTTGCGCGAGGGCATCTCGCTGTTGCCGTTGGAGGCGCGCCCGCCCGGCAGCGGCTGGTCGCGCCCCGCCGCGCGGTGCATGCTGACCCAGTCGCCGCCATTGGAGCCCAGGCCTTCCTGCACGCGGTTGTAGGCCTCCAGGTCGTCGGGCATCACGTTCGACGAAGGCGAGTTGACGATGTTGGTGTATTTGAGCGTGCGCTGGAAGGTGGCCTCCGGCGCGCCCTTCAGCCGGAAGCTGAAGATCTCGACCAGCGTGCGGTCCACCGACAGCGGCCGGATCACGCGGATCTGCTGGAACGAGGTGTGCGGCGAACAGCTCGGGTACACGATGGTGTTGTGCCGGTTCACGCGCAGGATCTCGCCGGCGCGCTCGGCACCCTTCGCCGCTTCGAGCGACGCCACATAGGCCAGGCTCACCGGATCGGTCGGCGGCACGAAGATGCCTTCCATGAAGCCATGGCCATGGTCGTAGCCCTTGAGCTCCAGCTTCTCCCAGAATTCCAGCGGCTCGCCATTGCCGTCGACGATCACCACCTCGAAGGGCTTGGGCGTGCCGGCCGGCATGGCTTCGTACTCTTCCTTGGCTGCGCGCCACGACGATTCGTGCGTGGCCACGGCGTGGATGGTGTCGTGCAGGTTCTCGAAGAAGATCTTCCAGTTGTTGCGCTGGATCACGCGCTGCACGCCGCCCGCCACCTCCACTTCGCCCTCGGGCGCGCGGTCGCAGAAGTTGTCGAGCGACGTGGCCACGCCGCCCAGGAATTCCTTCAGTTCCGGCCCGTCCGCCGACAGGCTCGCGAACACGAAGCCGCGGTGCGTGGCCACGCGCGCCACCTTGCGCACGCCGTACTGCGGGTCTTTCAGGTCGAGCGCGGTGCATTCGTAGCCGCTGCGCAGCGGCACCGACAGCAGGCTGCCGTCGCACTTGAAGGTCCAGCCGTGGTACAGGCAGCGCAGGAACTTGCCGGCGCTGCCGCTGCCGTCGGGCACGATTCTGGCGCCCTTGTGCGGGCAGCGGTTGAACATCACATGCACCTGGCCGTCGGTGTGCCGCACCATCACCACGGGCTCGCGGCCCAGGCGGGTGGTGAAGTAGTCGCCGGGCTTGGGCACCTGGCTTTCGTGGCCGATGTAGATCCAGGCCTGGCCGAACACGCGGTCCATCTCCAGCTCGAAGATGGCGGGGTCGGTGTAGACGCGCTTGTGCACGCGGTCGGGCTGCACGAGCCCTTGCAGGTCGATGGTCATGGGGTGGGTCTCCTGGTCAGATGTCGAGCACCAGGTGCGGCGTCTTCGCGCGCGACACGCAGGTGCACAGGGTCTTGCCGTCCGCCTTCTCGCGCGGACTGAGGTTGTGGTCGCGATGGTCGGGCACGCCCTCGACCACGTCGATCACGCACACGCCGCAGTCGCCCTGGCGGCAGTCGTACAGCGGGTCCAGGCCCGCGGCGATGAGCACGTCGAGCAGGCTCTGGCGGGGCGGCACGCTCAGCGTCTTGCCCGAGCGCAGCGTGCGCACCTCGAAGGCCGCATCGCCCGCCTGCGCGATGGCACCGGCGAAGAGTTCGAAGTGCACGTGGTCGCCGGGCCAGCCCAGCGCGCGGGCGGTGTCGACCACGGCCTGCACCATGCCGCGCGGGCCGCACACATGCTGGTGGCGGCCCGGCACGGGCGCGGCCAGCAGCGTACGCAGGTCGAGGCCGCGTGCCGGGTTCCCGCCGTCGTGCACCACCGTGCCGCCGAGCGCGCGCACCTCGTGCAGGTAGGCCGTGGCTTCTGCGCTGCGCGTGGCATAGACGAATTCGAAGGGCTGCCCCTCGGCCGCGAGCGAGCGCGCCATGCACAGCAGCGGCGTGATGCCGATGCCGCCCGCAATGAGCAGCGGCGGCGCGCTGCCCGCGTGCAGCGCGAAGTCGTTGCGCGGCGGGTGCGCGGCCAGCGATGCGCCGGGTTGCAGCGCATGCATCCAGGCCGAGCCGCCCTCGCCTTGTGGCTCGCACAGCACCGCGATCTCGCAGCGATCCGAGCCGTCGTGCGGCCGGGCGAGCGAGTAGGCGCGCTGCCCCGCGCGGCCGTTGGCCTGCACCACCCGCACGCCCAGGTGCGCGCCCGGCGAGAACGGCGGCAAGGGCTCGCCGTTCGCCGATCGCAGCACGAAGGCCTTGATGGCCGGCGTGAGCGGCGTGGCCGAGTCCACGACCAGCGCCAGCATGTCGGAGTCGCCGCTCATCCCAAGGGCAGCGCCGGATCGGCGATGG
>NZ_JBFTPJ010000325.1:0-5747 GCF_056398445.1 Variovorax sp. 01T439_2 | reverse complement strand
GTTCTGCAGCGTGATGACGTTGTCGCTGTAACTACTATCCTGGCCGATGATGGGCCTGCGAAGGTCTATATCCAACTGGAAACGCGCGCAGTGCTGGCGCCACCACTCGCCTTTCCAGTCTCACTCCGAGACGGAAGGCACGAGCTCACGGACCCACACGTCTTCGAGCAGCGGATCGCCGCACCGATCTTTCTTCGATAAAAAGTTCGTCGCGCAAAAGTGGACATCGGCCAGCTGCTCAGGCCTTCCCTGCAGTTTTCGCATACGTAGGACGCGTTCTGCCATTTGAGGCTTGCCGGCACATCGGCCAAAGAGTAGGCCGACGGCTCCAAGGCTCAGGACTGCGACCGGAAAGGCGAAACAGATGGCAGCTTCGAACCGAGTCGCGCCAAGCAACAGGTTCTTACGCCACAGGTGTAAGCGCGCGGTGAAGTCATCTTGATCCTCTGAGAGCCGCAAGGCATTGTGTCCGCGATGAAGTGGACTCGAGGCTCCTATGCTCCGAGCCGGCTTTCAAGATGGTCGGACTGGATGCTCACGTCACAGGGACGGTGAGATAGCCTGCAGCACGTCGCTGAACACGCCGTACTGCACCTTGAATGCCTGCGGGCTGTAGTCCTGGTAGTAGCCTGCCGTCACTGCGACGACGAGATCGAGCTCGGGCACGATGCGGATCGATTGCCCGCCTCGACCGAGCGCACCGATCCAGCGGACTGTTCGTCGGTGCGCTCTGGCATGGCCGCTCCACCAAAGGTAGCCGTAGTCCTGGTCGTCCGTTGCCTTGATGAGCGATGCGGTTGAGGCTTCGATCCAGCCCTTCGACACGATCTGGCGTCCGTCCCAACGCCCGCCCGCTAGCACGAGCTGTCCGATCTTCGCCATGTCCCGCGGACGCATGCGAAGGCCACCACCGGCGTCGCTGTCTCTGCCCATTCGGCTCCATTCTTCGCCCGAGATGCCCAGGGGCTCCAGCAGGCTCGCTCGCGCGAACTCGTCGAGTGGTCTGCCGGTGGCCCGATGCAGGATCGCTGATACAAGTGCTAGGGCGCCGGTACTGTAGAAAAACTGCTGCCCAGGCGCCGCCACAGCTCGGCGCGTTAGCACGTAGCGGCACGGATCACCCGAAAAATACATGCGCGTTTCGTCGTTCGCGAGATCGCCGGTCGCGGGCGTCGACTCGATCCATTCGAGGCCGAGCGTCATGCCGAGCGCGTGTCGCAGCAACAGGCGATCCGATTCTGGCGTTCGCAGGTCTGCGAGTTCGGGGAAGAAGCCAAGGATCGGCTCGTCGACGTCATGGATCAGCCCCCGGTCGATCGCGATGCCGACGGCGAGCGACGCGACACTCTTCGTCGCTGACTTCATTGCATGGCGCGTGCCGGCGTTGAAGACGACATTCTCCACACGGCTGCCGAAAAAGCTGGTTGGCACCTGATCGCTGCCTTGGAGGTAGCGCTCGAAAACGAGCTTGCCGCGATGCACGACAAGGACGGAGTGAATGTTCGAGCCCGAAGCCGCAAGCCGATCGGCCATCTTGCTGAGTGCGGTGGTGTCAACTAGCTTGTCGTCGTCACCCGCGGCGATGTTCCAGCCATCTTCTCGCGAGGTTGTCGCGGCGAAGCCTCCGATCGAACGGGTGCACGCTGACACGCCGAGTGAGGCGAGCGCAGTGYCAACAAGAACGAACTCACGGCGTTTCATGGCACGTCGACGGTGGAAGATGCATTGATGTTACGCAGCGAAGGCTGCGCGCGTCAATCGCTTGCTCCTCCGAGTTAGCGATCCCATACCTTTTGAATGAGGATAGAGCATCGCCGAAGCAGCCATTCGCAATTGGCTGCTTGTGGCCGGATTCTGCCCGTCACATTGCATGTCCTGAACCTTGATCTTCATCTAGAAGATGCGAATTTTTGCATCACTGCCAAGCAGGCTTCGTGCGTAACGGCGTTGCATTCAACAGCCTGTTGAACTACCCATGCGATGGAATCGTCATCGACCTGGTTGATGCCATCCGGGAGGTGCTGCCCCGCTCTGGTATAGGCTATCCAGGCGATGTAGCAGACCGAGCCGCCGACGGCTTCGATTGCAGTGTCAGTTTCACTAGGCTCGCGACCAAGATAGGAGTACAGCCCTTCATCGTTGGCATTCATGAGCTGTTCGTTCAGTTGATCGCCCGTAACTGCACTGCCCGCCTCCCACGCCTGAAGCGTCGCGACAATATGGTTGATCCCAACCCGCTGGGCCTCTTCAGGGGTAAGAACATCTCGCACCTGACCTGCGATCCAGATGCAAAACGAGGCCTTGCTCCCTTCGTCCAGAGCAGCAAAGGAACGTACCAGTTGTTCAATGTGCGGTGGTTTCATGCTGCAGGTGCTTTGGAGAGAAGTTGCGAAGAGCCCATGAACGTCAGCTTGTGGCCGACTTTAGCCGCTCACGTCGTCGTCGCGAAGGGGCCTTAGGACTAAACCGCTCGCGCGGTAGCCCGCCGCACAGTCCGTGATTTAACAAACATCGCGCCCCTGTCTATGTTGGGAACCGAGGCAATCGGCCTCGTTCTTCGACAGGAGCACGATCATGATCCCTTCCACACCGGCTGTTTCTGCGCTGCGCCAGCGCTTGCTCGACGACATGCGCATGCGCAAGCTCGGCCCCAAGACGCAATCCGCGTACGTTCGCGCTGTGCGTTACCTCGCGGGCTTCCTTCAGCGCTCCCCCGACACGGCCACCGCGGAGGATCTGCGGCGTTTCCAGTTGCACCTGGTCGACCGGGGCGTCTCGCCGATCACGCTCAACGCCACCATCACCGGCCTGAAGTTCTTCTTCGACGTCACGCTCCATCGCGGCGAACTGGTCGAGAGGATGAGCTACGTGCATGTGCCGCAGAAGCTGCCGGTGGTGCTCAGCCGCGACGAGGCCGCACGCCTGATCGCGGCGGCCTCCAACCTCAAGTACCACACGGCACTGTCCATCGCCTACGGCACCGGCCTGCGGGTCAGTGAGATCGTTGCGCTGAAGGTCGGCGACATCGACAGCCAGCGCATGACCCTGCGCGTCGAGCAGGGCAAGGGTCGCAAGGATCGCTATGCGATGCTCTCGCCGGTTCTGCTGGAAAGGCTGCGGGCCTGGTGGCGGTATGCCAATGCGCAGGGCAAGATGCTGCCCAACGGTTGGCTGTTCCCTGGCATGAACCCGGTCGATCCCTTGACCGCGCGCCAGCTCAACCGCGCGGTCCATGACGCCGCCGAAGCGGCCAAGATCGACAAGCGCGTCACCATGCATACGCTGCGCCACAGCTTCGCCACGCACCTGCTGGAGCAGAAGGTGGACATCCGTGTGATCCAGGTGATGCTCGGCCATAAGAAGCTGGAGACCACGACGGTCTGCACGCACGTGGCCACCGAAGTCCTGCGCGAGGTCGTCAGTCCGCTGGAGAAGCTGTCTGCGTAGGTCGTCTCCATGGCGCACCGCGCCCTGGAAGTCGCCGACATCTTCCGCACCTACGGCCCCGATTGGCGCAAGGCGCAGCGTGGTCACCTGAGCCTGGGCCAACTCAAGGTCATGTCGGCCATCGAGCAGTGCCGCAGCGCGGCGCTGGGAGGCCACGTGTTGCGTTGCGAAGGCTGCGGGCAGGATCAGATCGCCTACAACTCGTGCCGCAACCGACATTGCCCGAAGTGCCAGGCCAGTGCGGCGCAGCGCTGGCTCCAGGCGCGCCAGGCCGATCTGCTGCCGGTGGACTACTACCACGTCGTCTTCACCTTGCCGGCGCCGATCAGTGCCATCGCCTACTGCAACAAGGCCGAGATCTACGCCTTGCTGTTCGACACGGCCGCCGAGGCCCTGTTGACCATCGCAGCCGATCCCAAGCACCTTGGCGCGAGCATCGGTGCGACCCTGGTGCTGCACACGTGGGGATCGGCACTGACGCACCACCCGCATGTGCACGGTATCGTGCCGGGCGGAGGTCTGTCGCCGGATGGCGGGCGCTGGGTCGCCTGCAAGCCCGGCTTCTTCCTGTCCGTGCGGGTGCTGTCGCGCCTGTTCAGAAGGCGCTTCCTCGAAGCGCTCGGACAGCTGCATCGCGCGGGCCGCCTGCGGTTCTTCGGCGAGTTCGCCGCGCTGGCCGACGCGAATGCCTTTGCGGCCTGGCTCGCGCCGCTGCGCAAGTGCGAATGGGTCGTCTACGCCAAACGACCGTTCGCCGGACCCGAAGCGGTGCTGGCCTACTTGTCCCGCTACACGCACCGCGTCGCCATCTCCAACAGCCGGCTTGTTGCCATGGACGAACAAGGCGTCACCTTCCGTTGGAAGGACTATCGGGCCAAGGGGCGCACTCGGCGCAAGACGATGACGCTCGATGCCGATGAGTTCATGCGCCGCTTCCTGCTGCATGTTCTGCCGGGCGGCTTCCACCGCATCCGACACTACGGGCTTCTGGCCAACGGCAACCGCACGGCCAACCTGGCGCGCATCCGCGAACTGCTGGGGCAAGAGGCTGACGCGGTCACGCAGATCGCGAGCCTGGATGCCGAGCCTTGCCATCCTCCACCGACCTTCGTCTGCATGCACTGCGGCGCTGCGATGATCGTCTTGCTGACGTTGGCTCGCGGGCAGCCGATCCGTGCGCCGCCACCACAGGTCCGGGCACCATGACGACGCAGCTGCTCAGCCAACCTTCGACCCTTCTTGCTATCGGGCCGATGAGAGGAAGTCTGGTCTTCGAGTCCGGTGATGCCCTTCGTCGACCGTCCTGGCGTCAGGCGACCCAAACAACGGCTTTGATTTGCTGCGCTTCGGCAACGCCATTGGAGGCGTCCCTCGGGCTCAGCATCGGCGCCAGCTCGGGCCACGCGTTCCGAATCGCCATAGGCCGGTAGCCTTCCCCGTCCGCAGCAGCGCATTCCGCGGTTTCCTCCTTAGAGGCTTGTCCAACACCTGCCCTCAGGCCGTTGTCGTGCGCGGGCTCGTGGTGTTGCACGGGCAGGTGTCGGACAACCCTTAACCGAAGCTGCCGGTCGCAATCGCCCAAAGCGGTCCCTCGGGAGCTCCAACGGGTCGAGGCCCCTTGCAGACATTGCACGCCCACCAAACCGGACGTAGGCCCTGGCTCGTTGAACATGCATCTTGGGGCTGAAGTCAATGAAGCTGCAATGGGCTACGCACTCGTCGACCAAGAGTAGCGGATGAACGACGTCGGCCCGCAAATGACTATGTGCGTCTCGTCCCACGAGTCCGTCGAGAGCAGGTAAGTAGGCCAGTCGCAATGAGGCGGTATGTCAACTTTTGCAAAGCGCATGAGGTACTCGCTAACGCGTGCCCTATCCGTCAATCGATAGAAGGGCATCGGCTCCGTGAGCACCGACGCACATGAGGCATCAACAGTTGATCCGATAAAAGCCTTCACATCAGGATGCGGAAATTTCGAGTTGCTCGATACATCGATCTCAAGCGACTCTTCGCTGCCGGGATCGTCGAACTCGAATTGATCGATACGAAGTGAACGCATTGTGTTGGCAAATGTCTGGTTGTGGCCGACTGTAGTCCCTCAGGTCGGGCGGCTCACGGTCTCAAGCGCTCCGCAGCGCTGACGCCACGCCACCAGCAGTTGAGCTACTGACAGGTCATGTTCGATGTTGGTGCTGAGTCCCATACGAGCAGAAGTAATGTTCGACAGATATGCAGCGATTTCCTCGGCTTCCTGGCCGCCGTTGAGCAGTTCAAAGACCAACGGCAGATAGGACTGGTAT
>NZ_JBFTPJ010000324.1:0-5760 GCF_056398445.1 Variovorax sp. 01T439_2 | reverse complement strand
GCTCCAGCTGACGCACGTCGGCAGGCTCTCCGACAACCAGTACTACAGCGTGTACGGCGGTGCCCTGGAAACCATGTATGCGGGCGTCGGCGGTGAATGGCTCTACCGGCCATGGCGCAGCCGGATCGCCTTCGGGGTCGACTTCAACCACGTGCGCCAGCGCGACTTCGAACAGGACTTCGGCCTGCGCGACTACAAGGTGAACACCGGCCACGCCACGCTCTACTGGGACACCGGCTGGCACGGCGTGCTGGCCAAGATCAGCGCGGGCCAGTACTTGGCGGGCGACCGCGGCGTCACCATCGACATCAGCCGCCGCTTCGACAACGGCGTGGTGCTCGGGGCCTACGCCACCAAGACCAACGTATCGGCCAGGCAGTTCGGCGAAGGCAGCTTCGACAAGGGCATCTACCTTTCCATTCCCTTCGACGCGCTGCTGCCGCGTTCGAACAAGTTCACCGCCAACTTCGCCTGGGCGCCGCTGGTGCGCGACGGCGGTGCGCGGCTCGGCCGGATCCATCCGCTCTACGAGATGACCTCGGCCCGCGACCCGAGCGCCTACAAGTTCGCGCCGCCGGACAGCGGCACGCCGGGCACGGGCGACAACATCCTGAACTTCGAACGGCCGCGCTGACGCGGCGCGGCCGCCAATCCCCTGCCGCGCTCACCCGTGCGGCAGGGCTTTCGAAGAACAGGAATCAGCCGGCCCGGTCCGAGCCGGCTGCGCGCATGATGAAGAACAGCCAGGCCATCATCATGGCCGCCATGCAGGCAAAGCCCAGCGTCATGGCGTTGATGGTCTGGATGTAGGAAATGGGCGGCGTGGCCGCGAGCATGGCCGCAGCGAACACCAGCGCACCGAAGATCGAGCACCACAGAAGCGCACCGGGCCGGCCGGCGGCCCTGAACCCCGTGCGCAGGCACATCGTCAGGCCGAAGATGGCGGGCGCGTAGAAGAACGGCGAAAAATCCATGCCGCCGTAGTTCTTGCCGAAGGCCAGCACCACCAGGTACGGGCCCAGCAGCCCCAGCAGGATTCCGCCGATCTCGGCCACCAGGAAACCGAAGACGACGAACTTGACGAACAGGCCAAAGGCGTCCTTGCGCCGATCGGATGCCCAGTTGGCCGCCAGCCTGGGCAGGATGTAGTAGCCCAGCGCAAGCAGCACATACTGCATCGGCAGCAGGAAGGTGATGTAGATCTTCAGCAGCCCGCCCTGCACCGAATCCGCCGAGGAGCCCAGCAGCAGGATGGCGCCGCCCGTCATGATCCAGCTCATCAACTGCGAAAGGCTGGCCTTCCAGCCGTAGCTGGCGGCTTCCCCGAGCGTCAGGGCCTGGGCGTTGGCGGCGGCCGGCAGCGGTGCCATCACCTGGCGGAGGCTCGTCGCCACCAGGATGGCAAAGGGCAGCTGGATGACGGCGATCCACAGCAGCGCCTGCGTCCATGACGCCGGCTTCAGGCCGATCAGCACCGCCACGTATCCGACGCAGACCAGCACGCCGGATGCACAGAGCACCAGGTAGCGGCGTCCCACGAGCAGGATGCTTCGGGAAATCCAGAATATTTCATAGCCCGCGATCAGGGCCACGCCGGCCCAGCGGAGCGGCCCCGGAAAGCTCGTGAACTGCCAGGCCAGGAAGCCCGCAATGGAGATCCCCAGCACGAGCGCCCAGCTCCACCAGGCGGCGGACCGGCCCGCGTAGTAGCGCTTGATCAGCAGCGGCTCGTGCACCACCGCCGTATGCACGATGTACTGGAAGCTGACGATCGCCAGGAACGCCGAGGCAATGCCGAAGTCGGAGGGCGACAGCGCCCGCGCCAGCGCAAAGCTCAGCAGCAGCTGGCTCGCGCTGTAGATGCACTGGTCTGCAACTGCGTAGATCGGACCTGCGAGGCGCTTTCGAATTCCGGACAGGGACGCCATCCTGGGCCTGTTCACCCTATTCCGAAATGGAAAACAGGACCGGATAGTCGGTGGCCTTGGCAGCAAAGCCCCCGTCGACGGGGCTGCCGCAGCTGCCGTGGCGCACCTGCGGGAAGAAGTCGACCCGCGTGCACTTTTTTCCCTTGTCGGCGGGAACCAGCACGTTCTGCTCGGCGCTTTGCGTCCACACCACGTGCAGCAGGGAATTGCCGCGGCTCAGCACCAGCTTGTTCAGGCCGGCATTGCTCTGGTATGAAAGCTTCTTCGAATTGCGGGCGATCTTGAGGAATTCGGTGAGGCTCGAAAAGGCTTCCTTCTTCTCGCCGCCCTTCGACTTGAGGCCGAAGTTGTCTTCCCTCGAGATGACGGAGGTTCCCCGGTCCTGCCAGGCATAGAGATTCAGCAGCCTGATGCCCGCGGCCACGTTGGTCAGGTATTCGCGCAGGATCAGCGAAGCCTGGGTGTTGCGGTCCCGCACCGGCAGGTAGGAGGCATAGCCCCACTCGGAAGCGACGATCCCGACCTTTCCGAGCTGCTGCTGGTCCAGCTTTGCGCGCAGCTTTCCATAGTCCGCGATGGCGGTTTCCGGAATGGAGCGGTAGGGATGGATCGATATGTCCGTCAGGCAGTCGGCCTTGGCCGCCGACACGAAGGCATTCTCGAGCTGCGAGGGAACCTGGCCCGGGCTGAAGGGAAGCTTCGCAAAGCCGAATCCCATGACGATCTTCGGCGGCGTCTTCATTTGCGCGATGCTGCGGCAGAACTCGGCGGTCGCGGTTTCAAAGCTCGAGAAAAGCGACGGGTTCAGGAAGGTCTTGTGGTCGGGCTCGTTCCACAGCTCCCAGACGGCGACATCGGCCGCGTGCGCGCTCATGAACTCGAGCGCGAACTTGGCAAACAGCTTTTCGCGCTGGCCTTCGCCTGCTTCCGCCGGGCTCTGCCCCCAGATCTCGCGGCCTCCGAACAAGGTCACGATCGCCTGGAGCCTGGCGTTCTTCACGCGCTTGATCAGGTCCGAGTAGTCGACCGATGCCGGGTTGACGCTCTTCAGCGGCGGCCGCGCGCCGAATCTCACGAATTCGAAGCCCGATGCCCTGATCTCGTTCAGATCCTCGTTCGTGATGGTGGCCGGGTCGATCTGCACGCTCAGCGCGACCGGATATTCCGTGCCCAGTTCGGCGATGCCGCGGGCCTCTGCCGTGCAGGCCACGGCCGCCAACGCCGCCGAGGCGCACAGCAGCCTGAAGGCACCCCGCAAACGCCCCGCCACCGAAGAAAAAAATGAAGACTTCTTCACTGTACCGACTCCTTGTACAAGTCCAGGATGGCGGCGTTCATTCGGTCGGCGGTGTATTTCTCTTCGAAAATCTCCCGGCCGGCACGCCCCATCCGCTGCAATTCCTCATCGGAGATCCGATCGATCTCGCGCAGCACGTCGTCCAGCGCGTCGAGCGAAAACAGCCTTCCGTTCCTGCCGTCTTCGACGATGTCGACCAGGCCGCCCACGGCGGATGCAAAAACCGGCTTGCTGCGGGCCATGGCCTCGACCGCGACAAGGCCGAAGCCTTCCCAACGGGAGGGAACGATGACCGCGTCGCACGACCGGTAGGCTTCTTCGAGCTCGTCCTTCTCGAGCCATCCGGCGAACTCGATCTCGCTCGAGCGCGCAAGGGAAAGATCGTTCCTGACGGCCCCGCCCACGATCACGAGCTTGAAGCCGGGCTGGACGCGGGCATAGGCGTCGAGCAAGGCATCGATGCCCTTCTGCCGGTCGAGCCGCCCCACGAAAAGGACTCTTCGGGGCCGTGCCGAAATCTTGGGAGCCACCGTGTTTTCCGCAATGGGCGCGGTGGGCTGGATCCCGTTCGGAATGCACTTGCACCGCTTGATGCCGAATTTCTCGGCCACCCGGAACTCGTGGCCGCTGATGCAGATGATCGCGTCGCTCCAATGGGACAGCAGCCATTCGATCCATCGATAGATCGACTTCTTGTACGAAGGCCCGACCTGGTCGAAGGCCCAGCCGTGCGAGCAATAGACGATCTTGGTCTCGGCCGGCACCTGGCCGAGCAGCGCCATGGCGCGAACGATTCCGCCCGGAATCGAGCTGTGCAGGTGCAGCACCGTGGGGCGCTCCGAGCGGATGATTTTCTTGATCTCGGCGGCGTAGCTTGCAAGGGCAAGAGGACTGCGGGCCGTGGGGACCACATGCGTGTCCCGGGAGTCCAGCCACTCCACCGGGCCGGGCAAGATGAACTTGGCCTGGCTGATCACGGGAGAGTTCTGCTGAAAGCCCGAAACCAGCCGAAGATAGGTTTCGAGCCCGCCCTTGAGCGTTTCGGCAACGTGCAATATCTTCATAGGTGCCAATCAGATCAATGCATGGATACCGGCCACCACCTGGCTTCTCAATGCGTCGAGCGCTTTGCGGTCCGGGTGCCGGTCATCGAGCAGGCCCAGCACCGACGTACCCAGCTTTTCGACGCGGGGCGACAAGTCGAAGAGGTAGCGCTTTCTGCCGGTCAGTTCGAAAAACGACTCCACCTTCTTGTCCCAATTCATTCCTATGGACGGAATGTTCAAACCGTAGGCCACGATATTCGCGTGCAGCCGGTGCGCCACGATGCACGAGCAGGCGCTGATCAAGGCAACGAGTTCATCCGGGTGCCGGGGAACGAGAAAAATCGATTTCGGCGCATCGGAGGCCGAGGAAATTTCTTCCAGGACCTTGTTGTCTTCGGAGGCGCCGTTCGTGAAATAAAGCACCCGCTTTCCCTCGGCCCGCAATGATTCGGCCAGCGTGGCAAAGAATTTGGCCGATTGCGTTGAATTGGAGCCTTCGTATTCGGAATTCATCACCAGCGCATCGAGGCTGCTGACGCAAATTCCGATGTCCCAATTCTTTTCCGGCGAAAGCTCGTCCGAGAAGGCATCGGCGCAGATGAGCGCCGGATCGGGCACCACCTGTATATCGCTTCTCGGGATTCGGAAGTAATTGTGCAGGTTGCTGGCCGATTCCTGGTCGCGGGTGGCGTAGAAGGCGGGCCTCGCATTTTTCAGGAATCGCCCGACGAGAAAGCGCCCGAGAAAAGACCATTTCGCCGTCACGCCCACCGACAGGATCACCACCTTCTTTCCACGCAGCAGCCGGCTCAGGAGAAACAGCTTCGCCGGGAAATTGAGCGCCACGTCGCAAAACAGCTGGCCGCCGCCAATGACGACCAGGTCCGCATCGTCGACAGCGGCCTTCCAGTTCTTCCGCCAGCCGAGAAAATAGCCCTTGAGGCAATACAGGAACACGATCACCGACCTGATGAACGAAGGCAGCTTCGCAAAGAGCCGGAATGYGCCGCCGCCGCGCAGGTTTTCTTCCTCGAAGCCGAGCCGGCCGGCAATGTCCAGGAATTCGACCCGGGCCTGCGGATATTTCAGGCCCGCAATATGGGCCAGGGATGCCGCGATGACCCCGTCGCCCAGGTTGTCGCTGAAAGGCACGGCGCAGATAAGGATCTTTTTCATCTGTGAATCAAGCATCGGTTGCCTTCGAAGCCAAGCCGCTCATCGCGACCCGTGGCCCACGGCGACCACCCAGATGGTCCTGATGAAGATGCCGATGTCCCGGCCGACCGACAGCGTCTCGACATAGGCGACATCCAGCGCCACGCGCTTCTTGTAGCTCAGCTGGTTGCGCCCGCTGACCTGCCACAGGCCCGTGATGCCGGGCCGGACGGCGCAATAGAACGACCAGTCCGCCCCGTACAGGATCTTCTGGTCGAGCATGCAGGGCCGGGGGCCCACCAGGCTCATGTCGCCGACCAGCACGTTCCAGAAC
>NZ_JBFTPJ010000323.1:0-5768 GCF_056398445.1 Variovorax sp. 01T439_2 | reverse complement strand
GCTGGAGCCCGGCTACGCCGCGCCCGACCTCGAGACCGAGGCGCTGCTTGCCGAGCCCATGCAGGCGGTGGTGCGGCCGGGGCACCCGCTGGCCGCAAAGCGCCGGCTGGGCTGGGCCGACCTGGCCAGGGAGCACTGCGTGATGCCGCCGCCCTGGGCCTCGCTGCGCGTGAAGCTCGACCAGATGTTCTTTCGCGACGGCGTGCATCCGCCGGCGGACATCATCGAGTCGGCCTCGTTCCTCGCGCAGATCAGCTTTTTGCAGCAGCGCGATGCGGTGGCCTTCATGGCGCGCTCGGTGGCGCGGCATTTCCAGCAGCAGGGCATGCTCAAGGTGCTGGCGCTCAAGGTGCCGATCGAGCTGCCGCCGGTGGGCCTCATCACCATGCGCGGGCGCCGGCGCACGCCCAGCACCCAGCAGTTGATCGAATGCCTGCGGCGCGCGGCCAGGGTGAAGTCCGCGGCTTGAGGCGGCGCCGTGGCTTTCCTGCACCGAATACCCAATTCATGGGAATGCACTCTGCAGTGCCTTGGAGGACCATTCGGGCATGTATTTGCATACCCTGGTCGCCGATCTGCCGCATGCGGACCGCACGGCATTGGACGAGGCCAGCGAACTGCGCGCCTACCAGTGCGATGAAACCGTTCTTGCCGCTGGCGAGTGGACCGACCGGGTCTATTGCGTGGCGAGCGGTCTGCTCCAGGTGGTGAGCCACGGACGCGCGAGCGGCGCCGATGTCGTCACCGACCTGATCTGCCAGCACGACTTCTTCCTTGGTCCTTCGCTCAGCGAAAGCCGCTACCAGGCAAACCACACGCTGGTGGCGGCCGAGGCTTCTTCGGTGTACCTGATTCCCGTGGTGGCCATGCGCGGGCTCTGCGAGCAGTACCCGCAGATGGCGCTGAAGCTGCTGGGCATGGCCATCGAGCGCACCAGGGCGATGCGCGGGCAACTCGGCCTGGGGTAGGCCACGCGCTATTTGCCCGGCGGCGGGCTGGCCGGAGCCGTTTGCGGCGCGCTCTGGGTCGGCGTCGACGGCTTGACCGGTGCTTCCTCGCGCGTCTGCGCCAGGAAGTTGTAGGCCAGCGCCAGGATGAACACGAAGATGGCCGCGCCGATGCCCCAGCGGAACAGCCGCGCATTGTCACGCTCGTCGGTCTTGAGTTGTCGAGAAGACTTCATTCTTGCGATTTCCCTTCAGTGCAGAAGGCGGGGGCCAGGCGCCCGGTCAGGCCGTGGCCTTCGCGCGTTCGATGATGCCGCGCACTGCAAACGACAGGGTGCAGAGATAGCGGGCGTCGGCCGAAAGCGACCGGCTCATGGCGTGGATGAGTTCGTCGAAATCCTCGTCCGCGGGGCCGCTGCCGAGATCGCGGTTGCGGCGGGACAACGAGTCGCGGATCCGGCTCTGGACCTGCACGTAGTCGGCGCGCAGCAGTACGCTGCGCGCGAGCAGTACATCCAGGTTCAGCAGGTCCAAGGCGTTCATGGATGTTCCTTCCAGCGCGGTGTCGACATCAAAGATTCGGATCGCGATCGAAGGTGCCGCGTAGGAACCTTTCGCATGTGAGGTGGCAGCGCAGACTACATCCAGCGGCCGCGGCAAGATGCTGCTTACGGGATTACACGAGCGGTGGCTGGAACTGCTCGAGGCGGCGGCGCCCGGCCACGCGCGAGCTGCCTTCGATCGCGATGTCCGGCTTCGGCCGCCGCGCCGATGCACGCCGGGCGCTGGAGGCCGGCTTCAACGCGCATCTGCCGAAACCCGCTTCGCTCGAGGAACTCAAGGCCGCCATCGGCCGGCTGTGAGAGCTTGCGCTAGCGCTGCGCGCGGAAGATGAAGCCGCTGGCCGGAGCGATCCATTCGGCCTCGCCGGTCGCATGCGCTGCGGGCGCCGCGGCGCAGCCGGTGAACAGCATGCGTTCTTCGGCCAGCAGGAACTGGCGCGCGGGGACGCCCCGATCGGCCGCTTGACTGACGTGCAGCGTTGCGCCCGCAAGGCGCAGGGTGTCCCCGGGCTGCGGCCACAGCACGGCAGCATCGGGCCATGCGGATCGAAGCGCATCGAGCGTCGCGGCCGAGGGCTGCGTACCCGCCGCGGTCCAGAGCAGCCACTTCACCTGGCCCGGCGCTGCGTTCTGCGCAAGGCCGTGCGGCAGGGGATCGATCAATGCCCAGTGGCCGCCTTCGCCGCCGACGAAATAGCCGTGATGCGAATCCGCTGCGCCCGCCACGCGCACGACGCGCGCCGACAGCCGCGTGACCAGGCCCGGCTCGAGCGCATAGTGCGCATGGCCCTTGCCGTCGGGGTCGAGGTGGCCGATCTCCTCGTAGGCGGCTTCGTCGATGTTCACCGCGCGGCGGCCCGCAGGCCCGTCGGCCAGCCGCGGCATGTTCAGCACGATCCGCGTCAGCGCCCGCGCATGCGCCATGCAGTCGGCAGCGCTGCCGAAGCCTGCCAGCTCTTCGAGCGTGCGCCGTGTCACGTTCATCAGCTTGAGGCCGCGGCGCGGGTCCGCCGCCTCCGCAGGCTTGAGCCACATGTGCGCCACGGTCTCGCGGCCGTCGGGCTTCACGGCCTGTGCCGGCGGCATCTGCGCAATGAAGAAGCGGGTGTCGAAGCGGCGCGGCATGCCGGGCGGCGTGAGCCAGTGGCTGAAATAGGCCAGCCGGTCCATCGCAAGGCGCCAGCCTTGCGCCTCGCACATGGCCAGCAGCGCATCGGTGCCCTGCTCGGCGGCATGCCGCATCGATTCGAGCCGGCTCGGCGGCAGGCCGTCGAGTTCGACCAGGCGGTCGTCGGCATCGCTTGCAAACAGGACGCCCGCTTCCTCGAAGCATTCGCGCACCGCGGCGGCGTAGTAGTCGAGGCCGCCGTCGGGCAGGCCCAGGCGCGCGCTGGCCGCGGCGTCGTCCAGGCCCTTGCACATCAGGTGCAGGCGGCGGTCGTGCGCGTCGACCACGCCGCCCGGAAAGACGCTGGCGCCGCTGTTCTGGTCGTTGGCCTTCTCGGCGCGGCGCAGCAGCAGCACTTCCATGCCGTCGGCGCCGTCGCGCAGGAGGATCAGGGAGGCCGCGACGCGGATGGGGCGCGGCATGGACGGCGCTGGACCCGGCGGGGTCGTTGTCGTCGAAGGCTTGGCGTTCATGGGCGCCGATTGTCGGGCCAACGACGGCCTCGGGCACCGCGTCAGATCGCGCGCTGGTTCACGCGCCTGGAAAGCTGCTCGGCGCTTTCCCTGCGCTCGCTGTAGCGGTCGACAAGGTAGGCGGCCGCATCGCGCGTGAGCAGGGTGAACTTCATCAGTTCCTCCATCACGTCGACCACCCGCTCGTAGTAGGCGGAGGGCTTCATCCGCCCGGCCTCGTCGAACTCCAGGAAGGCCTTGGCGACCGACGACTGGTTGGGGATGGTCAGCATGCGCATCCAGCGCCCGAGCACGCGCAGCTGGTTCACCGCGTTGAACGACTGCGATCCGCCCGACACCTGCATGACGGCCAGCGTCTTGCCCTGCGTGGGCCGCACGGCGCCTACGCTCAGCGGAATCCAGTCGATCTGCGCCTTCATGATGCCGGTCATGGCGCCGTGTCGCTCGGGCGAGCACCACACCATGCCTTCGGCCCATTGCGCGAGCTCGCGCAGCTCCTGCACCTTGGGATGGTCGTCGGGCGCGCTGTCGGGCAGCGGCAGGCCGGCCGGATCGAAGATGCGCGTTTCGCCGCCCATGGCCCGCAGCAGCCGCGCGGCCTCTTCGGTCAGCAGCCGGCTGTAGGAGCGCTCGCGCAGCGAGCCGTACAGCAGCAGGAAGCGCGGTGCGTGGCGCGCCGGCGCCGCATTGGCCAGGCGCTCGGGCGAGGGCCGGTCGAACAGCCCGGCGTCGATGTTCGGAAGCTCAGGCAGCGCGTTCGACACGGCGGCCCTCCGCATCGATGACCAGCTCGCCGTCTTCCTTGGTGAACGGGCCTTTTTGCGGCGAGGGCAGGATGTCGAGCACCGCTTCCGAAGGCCGGCACAGGCGCGTGCCGATCGGCGTGACCACGATGGGGCGGTTGATGAGGATCGGATGCGCGAGCATGAAGTCGAGCAGTTGTTCGTCCGACCATTTGGGATCGTCGAGCCCGAGTTCGTCGTACGGCGTGCCCTTGCGGCGCAGCAGCGCGCGCGGGGCCATGGCCATGGCGGCGAGCAGTTCGCGCAGCGTTTCCCTTGTGGGCGGGGTCTTCAGGTATTCGATGACGCGGGGCTCTTCGCCGCTGTTGCGGATCATCGCCAGCGTGTTGCGCGAAGTGCCGCACGCGGGGTTGTGAAAGATGGTGATGGAGGGGCGGGTCGATTGCATTCTTGCAATTATGCAACTATTATTGAAATATGGAAGAACAAGACATCGTCCGATCCCTGGCCGCGCTGGCCCAGCCGGTGCGCCTGCAGGTGTTCCGCGCCCTGGTGGTGGCGGGCCCGGCGGGGCTCACGCCCGGCGCGCTGGTGGAGGCGCTCGACGTGCCGGCCACCAGTCTCTCGTTCCACCTGAAGGAGCTGACCCATTCGGGGCTGGTGACGCAGGAGCGCAGCGGCCGCAACCTGATCTACCGCGCGGCCTTCGGGCAGATGAACGCGCTCATCGGCTACCTCACCGAAAAYTGCTGCCAGGGCGAGGCTTGCCTGCCCCAGGCTTGCGCGTCGTGCTGAATCCCGCCGCCACCGCTGCTGCACCGTCCGCACCGCCGCCCGCCATCGGCTTCTTCGAGCGCTACCTCACGGTGTGGGTTGCGCTGTGCATCGTGGTGGGCATTGCGCTGGGCCAGTGGCTGCCGGGCGTGTTCCGCGGCATTGCGTCGCTGGAGGTGGCCAAGGTTAACGTGCCGGTGGGCGTGCTGATCTGGGTGATGATCATCCCGATGCTGCTGAAGATCGACTTCGCGGCGCTCGGGCAGGTGAAGGCGCATTGGCGCGGTATCGGCGTCACGCTCTTCATCAACTGGGCCGTGAAGCCGTTCTCGATGGCGCTGCTGGGCTGGATCTTCATCCGCCACGTGTTCGCGCCGCTGCTTCCGCCCACGCAGCTCGACAGCTACATCGCGGGCCTGATCCTGCTGGCGGCGGCGCCCTGCACGGCGATGGTGTTCGTGTGGAGCCAGCTGTGCAGGGGCGACCCGTACTTCACGCTGTCGCAGGTGGCGCTCAACGACGCGATCATGGTGGTGGCCTTCGCGCCGGTGGTTGCGCTCTTGCTCGGGTTGTCGTCGATCACGGTGCCCTGGGACACGCTCTTGACCTCGGTGGGCCTGTACATCGTGGTGCCGGTGGTCATTGCGCAGCTGCTGCGCAAGCACTTGCTCAAGAAGGGCACGGCCCGCTTCCAGGCGGTGGCGGCGCGGCTCGGGCCGTGGTCGATCTCGGCGCTGCTGCTCACGCTGGTGCTGCTGTTCGCCTTCCAGGGCGAAGCCATCATCCGGCAGCCGCTGGTGATTGCGCTGCTCGCGGTGCCGATTCTGATCCAGGTGTTCCTGAACTCGGGGCTGGCCTACGTGCTCAACCGCAGGCTGGGCGTGGCGCACTGCGTGGCCGGCCCGTCGGCGCTGATCGGCGCGAGCAATTTCTTCGAGCTCGCGGTGGCCACGGCGATCAGCCTGTTCGGCTTCCAGTCGGGCGCTGCGCTGGCCACGGTGGTGGGCGTGCTGATCGAGGTGCCGGTGATGCTGCTGGTGGTTTCGGTGGTCAACCGGTCGCAGGGCTGGTACGAAAAAGGCGTGCGGGCCGCCTGAGGG
>NZ_JBFTPJ010000322.1:0-5769 GCF_056398445.1 Variovorax sp. 01T439_2 | reverse complement strand
CGGGCAGGGCGTGTGGGCGCCCTTTCTCGGCCGGCCGGCCTACACCATGACGCTGCTGCCGCGGCTCGCGCAGCAGACCGGCGCCGCCTGTTTCCTGAGCGTGTGCGAAAGGCTGCCGCGCGGCGCGGGCTACGTGATCCGCTTCGAGCCGATCGTGGGCACGCCGCTCACCGATCCGGCCGCGCCCATCGAGGCCGCGGCGGCCGCCATGAACGACGCCATCGGGCGCCTGATCCACAGCCTGCCGGGGCAGTACGTGTGGGACTACGCGCGCTACAAGGAGCCGCGCGGCGAAACCGCGGTGGCGGCCCAGCCCGGGGAGCAGGCACGATGAGTCTCGGTTCCCGGCTCGGCATCGCTTTCATGCGCGCGATCGCGCCGCTGCCGCTGCCGCTGGTGCGCGGTTTCGGCGCGCTGCTCGGACGCGTGCTGCACACCATCGCCTTGCCGCGGCGACGCGTGGTCGACACCAACCTGGCGGTGTGCTTTCCCGGCAAATCCGAAGCCGAACGCCGCCGCATCGCGCGCGAGACCTTCGTGTACGTGGCGCAGTCCTGGCTCGACCGCAGCTGGCTCTGGCACGCACCCGAAAAGGTGGTGGCCAGCCGGCTCAAGGTGGTGGGCGCGGCGGCGGAGATCCGCGAGATTGCCGATGGCGACGAGCCGATGATCCTGTTCGCGCCGCATTTCTACGGCCTCGATGCCGCGGCCACGGCGCTGACCATGCACACGGCAAGGCCCTCGGCCACCATCTACACGACCCAGCGCGATCCGATGGTCGACGCATGGATCCGCGAAGGCCGCACGCGCTTCGGCAACGTGGCGGCGCTCAACCGCGTCGACGGCATCAAGCCGGTGCTCGCAGGCCTGCGCAAGGGCGGCCTCCTGTACCTGCTGCCCGACATGGACTTCGGCCGCGACCAGACCATCTTCGTGCCGTTCTACGGCGTGCAGGCGGCCACGGTGCCCTCGCTCTCGCGCTTTGCGCGGCTGGGCAAGGCGAAGGTGGTGCCGGTGGTCGCGAGGCTCACGCCTGGCGGCTACGAGATCGAAGTGCGGCCGGCCTGGCAGAACTTCCCGACCGACGACGTTGAGGCCGACACGGCGCTCATGAACCAGCGGCTGCAGGGCTACATCGACACGATGCCTTCGCAGTACTACTGGGTGCACCGCCGCTTCAAGACGCGGCCTGAAGGCGCGCCGCCGGTCTATTGATGGCGGCGCTTCAACTCCGCTGCAGGAAGGCCTCGATCTCGCGCGCGACCAGCTGCGGCTGCTCGTGCACGATCCAGTGGGTGGCGTTGGGCACCTTCTTCACCTCGAGCTTCGGCACGTAGTCCTCCAGGCCTTCGAGCAGGCCCGGCAGCAGCGCGGCGTCGTCGAGCGCCCAGAAGACGAAGGTCGGCACGTCGATGGTGAGCCGCTCGCGCGGCAGCACCGGAATGCCGTCGATGCCCTGGCCCGGCAGCGGCGGCTTCATCGGCGTGACGCGATACAGGTTGCAGGCGCCCGTGAGGCCGGCGTTCCACACCTCGCGATAGCGCTGCTTCACGTCCTCGGTCAGCCAGCCGAAGCCGTCGGGTCCGGCCTTCATCAAGGTGAAGAAGGGCCACATGCGCTTGAAGTCGTCGGCCGAGAGCAGGGCCTCGGCATCGGGCCTGGCGAGAAAGTTCATGTAGGCGCTGGCCTGCTGCTGCGCCGGGTTGTGGCGCAGCTCGCGCGTGAAGGTGCCGGGGTGCGGCGAATTGATGATGACCAGCTTGCCGACCTGCTGCGGAAAGGCATTGGCATAGCCCCAGCCGAAAGCGCCGCCCCAGTCGTGCGCGACCAAGGCGGCCATGGTGCCGTCCGCGCTCTCGGTGGCCGCCAATTGCTGGATGTCCTGGATCAGCAGGTGGGCCTTGTATGCGGCCACCTCGGTGGGTGCGCTCGACTTCTCGAAGCCGCGCAGGTTGGGCGCGATGCAGCGGTAGCCGCCGTGTTCAGGCTGGGCGAAGTGCTCGAGCAGTTCGTCCCAGATGAACGCGGCCTCGGGAAAACCATGAAGGAACACCATCAAGGGGCGCCCGGGCGTGCCGGTTGCGCGGCAGCTCAGCGTGATTCCGTTGGGCAGGCTGCGCTGGAACGTCTCGATCATGCCTTGTCTCCTTCAACTTCCGTTGCTATTGTTTTGATAGTGGATCACGCAGATGAAACGGCCCGCGCCGGTTTTCGCCTAGGTGTCTTGCGGCGCGGCCGGAGGGGCCGCCTCCGGCTTTTCTTCCCCGGGCGGATGCGCCCAGCGCCACAGCAGCTCGGCGGCCTCCCCCACGCCCTGTTTCTTGAGGGCGGAGAACAGTTTGACCTCGCCGCCGCCGGCCTGCAGTCGCGTAATGGACAGCACCTTGGCGCCCTCGCTGCGCGTGAGCTTGTCGGCCTTGGTCAGCAGCACGAGGAACTTGAGCCCCTGTTCCACGCGCGGACGGATCACGTCGAGCAGGATCTCGTCGAGCTCGGTCATGCCGTGGCGCGGGTCGCACATCAGCACCACGCCGCGCAGGTTCTCGCGCGTCATCAGGTAGTTGCCCATGACGCGCTGCCAGCGCAGCTTGGCTTCCTTGGGAACCGCCGCATAGCCGTAGCCGGGCAGGTCGGCCAGCACGGCGTCGTCGGCCTTCTGCTTGCCGACGCCGAACAGGTTGATGTGCTGCGTGCGGCCCGGCGTCTTGGAAGCGAAGGCCAGGCGCGTCTGCTGGGTGAGCGTGTTGATTGCGGTCGATTTACCCGCGTTCGAGCGGCCGACGAAGGCGATTTCGGGCAGGTCGAGCGGGGGCAGATGCTCCAGCTGCGGGGCGCTGGTGAGGAAGTGCGCCGTGTGCAGCCAGCCGAGCGCGATGCGCTCGCGCTCGGCGGCAACGGGGTCCACGGCAGGGGTCGCGCGGGAAGGGGGAGCGGCGTGCTTGCGCGACGGGGTGATCATCAATGAGCTTTCGGAACGGGCTGCCATTGTAGAATCGCGGGGTTTTGCGCCAATAAATCGAGCCCCCGATATGAAGTTGTTTGCCAATTTTCTGCTTGCAGCCCTCATGGGCGTCGCAGCCAGCGCTAGCCTTGCGGCCGACGAGCACGCCGCCGCGCCAGCTGACGGACCCGTCGCGGCCAAGCCGGCCAAGCCCGATCCCGCCAAGGGCGACGCGGTGTTCAATTCCGCCGCCCAGGCCTGTGCTTCCTGCCACAACGCGGACGGCAACTCGGCCATTGCGGCCAACCCCAAGCTGGCGCAGCAGCACCCCGAATACATCCTCAAGCAGCTGCAGGACTTCAAGTCCGGCAAGCGCAAGAGCCCGATCATGCAGCCCATGGCGGCCAAGCTGTCCGACGAGGACATGCGCAACATCGCCTGGTTCGTCGGCTCCAAGAAGATCAAGACCGGCTTCTCCAAGGAGAAGGACCTGGTCGCGCTGGGCGAGAAGATCTACCGCGGCGGCATTGCCGATCGCCAGATCCCGGCCTGCGCCGGCTGCCACAGCCCCAACGGCGCCGGCATGCCCGCGCAGTACCCGCGCCTGGGCGGCCAGCATGCCGACTACACGGTGGCACAGCTTGTTGCTTTCCGGGACAACGTGCGCCAGAACAGCGCTCCCATGACCGGCGTGGCCGCAAAGCTCAACGACCGCGAAATCAAGGCTGTTGCAGATTACATCGCCGGCCTGCGCTGACACCACGCGCTTCAGCGTGAACTAACCGCCGATAAAAAACCCAAACAGAGGGCGGGCCGATCCAGCTGGATGGCCCGCCCTTTGCTTTTTCCCTGTTCCTTTTCTCCCATCGACCGATGTCTGTCTCCACCCACGGCCTTCGCGTTCATCGCGGCCCGCAAGTGCTACGCGCTGCGGTGGAACTGTTTTCGTCGATGCGCTTCGCGATTGCGCTGCTCACCGTCATCTGCATCGCATCGATCATCGGCACGGTGCTCAAGCAGCACGAGTCGATCAACAACTACATCAACCAGTTCGGGCCGTTCTGGGCCGAGCTGTTCCGCGCGGCCAAGCTCGATTCGGTCTACAGCGCCTGGTGGTTCCTGCTGATCCTGCTGTTCCTGGTGATCAGCACGACGCTGTGCATCGCGCGCAACACGCCGCGCATCTTCATCGACCTCAAGACCTTCAAGGAAGGCATCCGTGCGCAGAGCCTGAAGGCCTTCGGCCAGCGCGCCGAGAGCCGGCTCGACGAGGCGCCCGCCGCGGCGGCCAACCGCATCGGCCAGCTGCTGGTGARCGGCGGATGGAAGGTCAAGCTCCAGCAGCGCGAAGCCGCGGGCGGCCATGCCGAAGCCGGCTGGATGGTGGCCGCACGCGCGGGCGGCGCCCACAAGCTGGGCTACATCGCCGCCCACAGCGCGATCGTGCTGGTGTGCATCGGCGGCCTGCTCGACGGCGACCTGGTGGTGCGGGCGCAGACCTGGTTCAACGGCAAGAGCGTGTTCACCGGCGGCGGCATGATTGCCGACGTGCCGGCGCAGCACCGGCTGTCGCCGCGCAACCCGACCTTCCGCGGCAACATCCTGGTGCCCGAGGGCGCGCAGGGCAGCGTGGCCATCCTGCAGCAGTCCGACGGCGTGCTGCTGCAGGAGCTGCCGTTCTCGATCGAGCTCAAGAAATTCATCGTCGACTACTACTCGACCGGCATGCCCAAGCTGTTCGCAAGCGAGGTGGTGCTGCACGACCGCGAGACCGGCGAGCAGGTGCCCGCGCGCATCGAGGTCAACCATCCGGCCAGCTACAAGGGCGTGGAAATCTACCAGTCGAGCTTCGACGACGGCGGCTCCAAGGTGAAGCTCAAGGCGGTGCCGATGGCGGCTGCGGCCAAGCCCTTCGATGTCGAGGGCGTGATCGGCGGGCCCAGCACTGAAATTACCAACGGCCGCGAGAAGCTCACGCTCGAATACGCCGCGCTGCGCGTCATCAACGTCGAGAACTTTGCCGACGGCGGCGCCATGGGCAGCGGCGCCGACGTGCGCAAGGTCGACCTGCGGCACGACATCGAATCGCGCCTGGGCGCCGCCAACAAGACCAGCAAGCCGAAGGTGCTGCGCAACATCGGCCCGAGCATCGGCTACAAGCTGCGCGATGCCGCGGGACAGGCGCGCGAGTACCAGAACTACATGGTGCCGGTCGATACCGGCGACGGCCAGCCGGTGTTCCTGCTCGGCATGCGCGAAAAACCCGAGGAGCCGTTCCGCTACCTGCGCGTGCCGGCCGACGAGCAAGGCTCCATGGACAGCTTCGTGCGCATGCGCACCGCGCTGGCCGATGCCGACACCCGCAACCGCGCGGTGGAGCGCTACATCGCCAAGGCCATCGATCCCAAGCGGCCCGAGATGGCCGAGCAGCTGCGCGTTTCGGCGGCGCGTGCGCTCGCCCTGTTTGCCGGCAGCGAGCGCGCCAAGGCCGATGCCGCCACGCTCGGCGGCTGGCAGGCAATTGCCGAATTCATGGAAGCCAACGTGCCCGAAGCCGAGCGCGAACGTGCCGGCGCGGTGCTGGTGCGCATCCTCAACGACGTGCTGTTCGAGGTGCTCAATCTGAGCCGCGAGGGCGCGGGGCTCGCGGCACTGCCAAGCGACGAGAAGTCGCAGGCCTTTCTCACCCAGGCGGTGCTGGCGATCAGCGACGCGTACTTCTATCCGGCGCCGGTCGCCATGATGATGACCGACTTCACCCAGGTACAGGCCAGCGTGTTCCAGGTGGCGCGCGCGCCCGGCAAGAACGTGGTCTATCTGGGCTGCCT
>NZ_JBFTPJ010000321.1:0-5799 GCF_056398445.1 Variovorax sp. 01T439_2 | reverse complement strand
TCCTCGACGCCTGCGACGCATGTCCGGGCACCCGTGGCGCTCGGCCGCTGCACCCTCGTCGGTGCCGGCCCCGGCGATCCCGAACTGCTCACGCTGAAGGCGCTCAGGGCGATTCAGTCGGCCACCGTGCTGCTCGTCGACGACCTGGTCAGCGACGACATCGTCGCCATGGCGGCGCCGGGCGCGCGCGTGATCCACGTCGGCAAGCGCGGCGGCTGCAAGAGCACGCCGCAAAGCTTCATCGAGCGGCTGATGATCATGGCGGTGCGCGAAGGCGAGCACGTGGTCCGGCTCAAGGGCGGCGACCCCTTCATCTTCGGTCGCGGCRGCGAAGAGGTCGAGCACCTCGCGCAGGCTGGCATCCATGTGGAGGTGGTGAACGGCATCACCGCCGGCCTGGCCGGGCTGACTTCGCTCGGCGTGCCGCTCACGCACCGTGCGCATGCGCAGGGCGTGGTGTTCATCACCGGCCACGCCAAGCCCGGATCGCCGGGGCCCGACTGGCGCACGCTGGCGGCCACGGCCCATTCGGCGCGCCTCACGCTGGTCATCTACATGGGCGTATCGAGCGCCGGCTCGATCCAGGACGAACTGCTGAGCGGACTGCCGCCGGCCACGCCCGTCGTGGTGGTGCAGAACGCCAGCCTGCCCTTGCAGCGGCACGCCGTCGGAACGCTGGCGACGCTGCAACGCACGATTGCCGACAACGGCCTTGGCAGCCCTTCGATCATCGTGGTCGGCGATGTCCTGCAAGGGCTCGCGGCCGCATCGGCGTCCTCCGCGCAGCCAGCGCTCGAGAAGGCCGCCTGAGGCGCAGCCCCCTCCCCTTTTTCCGTTCAGCTTCCCACTCTTCAATCCAAAGAAAAAGCCATGGCCTATCTGCAGCCTTCCGAATTCGTCACCAAGATGGTGGACGCCGGTGAATCCAAGATCTTCATGTCCACGCGCGACACGCTCATCCGCGCCTTCATGGCCGGCGCGATCCTTGCGCTGGCGGCGGTGTTCTCCGTCACCATCAACGTGCAGACCGGCTACTCGATCATCGGCGCGATCCTGTTTCCCGTCGGCTTCTGCATTCTTTACCTGCTCGGCTTCGACCTGCTGACCGGCGTGTTCGTGCTGACGCCGCTCGCGCTGATCGACAAGCGCCCGGGCGTGACCATCGGCGGCGTGCTGCGCAACTGGGGCCTGGTGTTCGTCGGCAACTTCCTCGGCGCCTTCACCGTGGCCGTGCTGATGGCCATCGTCTTCACCTTCGGCTTCACCAGCCCGCCCGACAAGGTCGGCCAGGTGATCGCCACGATCGGCGAGGCGCGCACGCTCGGCTACTCCGCCCATGGCGCGGCGGGCATGCTGACGCTCTTCGTGCGCGGCATGCTGTGCAACTGGATGGTGTCCACCGGCGTGGTGGGTGCGATGATCTCCACTTCGGTGACCGGCAAGGTGCTGGCCATGTGGATGCCGATCATGGTGTTCTTCTTCATGGTGTTCGAGCACTCGGTGGTCAACATGTTCCTGTTCCCCTCGGCACTGCTCATGGGCGGCAATTTTTCGATCATGGACTACATCATCTGGAACGAGATCCCCACCGTGCTGGGCAACCTCGTCGGCGGCCTGTCGTTCACCGGCCTGACGCTGTACGCCACGCACGTGCGCACGGCGCCCAAGCGCGTTCCGCGCTGACCTGCGCGCCGCCCGCCGCGTGACGATGCGCTCCGGCCTCGCGGTCTCGATCGGCCAGTACTCCGACAAGGGACGCAAGGAGGCCAACCAGGACTTCCACGGCGCCGCCCTGCCGGAGGCGCCGGGCCGCAGCGCCAAGGGCGTGGCCGTTGCAATTGCCGACGGCATCAGCAGCAGCGACGTGAGCCACGTGGCCAGCGAGTCGGCGGTCAGGAGCTTCCTGACCGACTACTACTGCACCTCCGACGCCTGGAGCGTGAGCCGCTCGGCGCAGCGCGTGCTCACGGCGGCCAACGCCTGGCTGCACGCGCAGACCCAGAACAGCAGCGGCCGCTTCGACAAGGACCGCGGCTACGTCTGCACCTTCAGCGCGCTGGTGATCAAGTCGACCACGGCGCACGTCTTCCATGTGGGCGACACGCGCGTCTACCGCTGGCATGCCGGGGCGCTCGAGCAGCTGACCGAAGACCACCGCGTCTCGGTGGCGGGTGGGCACAGCTACCTGAGTCGGGCGCTGGGCGTGGGTCCGCATGTGGAGATCGACTACCAGGCCCTCGCCATCGAGAAAGGCGATGTCTTCCTGCTGACCTCCGACGGCGTCCATGAACACGTGGATGCGGCCGTCATCAGCACCGCGCTCGACGCCCACCCCGGCGACCTGGACGCCGCGGCAAGAAGCATTGCCGAGGAAGCGTACCGGCGCGGCAGCCCCGACAACCTGACGGTACAGATCGTGCGCGTCGATGCCCTGCCCGACGGCGACATCAACGAACTGCAGGCGCAGCGCGCGGCACTGCGCCTGCCGCCGGTGCTCGAAGCGCGCATGCAGTTCGACGGCTACACCATCGTGCGCGACCTGCACCGCAGCAGCCGCAGCCACATCTACCTGGCGGTCGACGACGACACGGGCGAGCGCGTCGTGCTCAAGACGCCGTCCGTCGACTTGCAGAACGACGAGGCCCACCTCGACCGCTTCCTGCTCGAAGAATGGGTGGCGCGGCGCATCGACAGCGCGCATGTGCTCAAGCCGCATGTGCCGCAGCGCAAGCGCRGCTACCTCTACGTGGCGATGGAGTTCGTCGACGGGCAGACGCTCGCGCAGTGGATGGTCGACAACCCGCGGCCGAGCCTGGAGTCGGTGCGCGGCATCGTGGAGCAGCTGGCCAGGGGGCTGCAGGCCTTCCATCGCATGGAGATGCTGCACCAGGACCTGCGGCCCGAGAACGTCATGATCGACCGCACGGGCACGGTGCGGATCATCGACTTCGGCTCCGCCTGGGTGGCGGGCCTGGGCGACAGCAAGCTGGCCGACCCGGCCCAGGTGCTGGGCACGGTGCAGTACACGGCGCCCGAATACTTCGTCGGCGACGGCGGCTCGCCGCAGTCAGACCTGTTCTCGCTGGCCGTGATCGTCTACCAGATGCTCACCGGCCGCCTGCCCTACGGCGCGCAGGTGGCGCGCATCCGCACGCGCGCGGACCAGCGCAACCTGCAGTACCGCTCGGCACTCGATGCGCAGCGCGCCATCCCCGCATGGATCGACGAAGTGCTGCGCAAGGCGCTGCACCCCAACCCGCTCAAGCGCCATGAAGCGCTGTCGGAATTCGTCGAGGACCTGCGCCAGCCGCATCCTGATTTCCTGGCCCGGCGCGGCACGCCGCTCGTCGACAAGAACCCGGTGGTCTTCTGGAAATGCACCGCCTTGCTGCTAGGCATGGCGGTGGTGGTGCTGCTTGGCGTGATCAGCCTGCGCAGCTGAGGGAGCGAAGGCCGCCCGCTCGGCCGCTCACCACTTGACCCGCACGCCGAGCGACGCGTTGACCGAGCTCTTCACCTTGGCGTCCCCGCCCGAGGACCAGAGCTTGCCCACTTCGCCGTACAGGCTGGTGGTGTTGCCCAGCGCCAGCGTGAAGCCGCCCGCCAGCTCGGTGCTGGTGCCGCCGACCGGCGCCGCGATATCGGTGCGCGTCGCGCCGTTCACGAAGCTCGCCACATCCGCGCCGCTCGAACTCTTGTAGACGTTGAAGCGGCCGTACGGCTGCAGCGTGCCCAGGCCGGTGGCGAGCTCGCCCTTCACGCGGATGCCCGCGCGTGCGATCCAGCCGCTGTCGGCCTCGGGCTGGACCACCGCGCCGACGATGGCCGAGTTGTTCAGGTCCAGGTGCTGGTGGATCAATTGCAGCTGCGGCTCCACGCTCCAGCCGCTCGCGCCCAGCGCGAAGGCCTGGCCCACTTCGATCGAGCCCAGCAGGCTGCGGCCCTTGCCTTCCACGCCGCCGCCGAGGTTCGGCTGCACCGTGTAGCGGTGCCGGCCCGACTGCACCACGGCGTCGGCATACAGGCCGCTGTCGCCGCTGTAGGTGCCGTAGATGCCCACGTACTGGCTGCGCAGGTCGTTGCGGCCCACGCGCAGGTTCTGCAAGCCGCTGGCAAAGCCGTTGACGCGCGCATCGCCGTCGAGCTGGCCCACGTAGAGGCCCGCGCGCCAGTTGGGTGCGGCCAGCAGGTCGGTGCCGGCCTGGACGCCGGTCAGGCGCCCCTTGCTGGTGGGCGAGACGGTGCCGCCCTGCCGGATGTCGATGTCGGCGGAGAGCACGCGTGCCCAGGCGCGGCGCTGCGAACCCGCCGGCGCCGCGGCCGTGCCCTTCACATCGTCGTCGCCCACGCGCTTGCGCAGGTCGCCCAGCATCGCGAGGCTGCCCTGGCGCAGCTGGCTCGGTAGCGCGGAATACAGCGAGGCCTCGGCGCGGTAGGTGGGCACGACGACAGGTGGCGCGGCTGGAAGGTCCGGGGGAGACGGCGCCACGGGATCGACCGGCGAGACCACGTTCGTGGTGGAGCGCAGGTACCAGTTCTCCCCTGCCCCGCCCGCATCGGCGGCATGCAGGCGGTACTCGTAGGCACCCGCATCCACATGGCCGCCCGCGAGCGAGAAGGCGCTCTTCGTGGTCTGCGCGGTGGTGTTGGCGCCGTTGCGCGCGCTGATCACCTCGATGCCGTTGCCGCTGGTGAGTGCGCCCAGGCCGCTCAGGTTGGTGACCTGCACCGTGGTGCTGCCGCTGGCGATGGCCGTCGGCCCGTCGAGCACCAGCCGGTCGCTCGCGCTGCCATCGGCGCCCAGCGCGGTGCCCAGGCGCAGCACGCCGCTGTTGCCGGCGTAGGGGCCGCTGACGGTCAAGGTGGTGCCCGGCGCGCTGCCGACCAGCGACACGGTGCCGCTGTTGGCAAGCGAGGCCACCGTCTGGCTGAAGCCCGCCAGGTCCAGCGTGGCGCCCGCCGCCACGCTGTGCGCGGAGCTCGCGCTGAAGGTGTTGGCCGCGCCGGCACGCAAGGTGCCCTGGGCCACGTTGGTGGCACCGGTGTAGCTGTTGGCGCCGGTCAGCGTGAGCGTGCCGCTGCCCTGCTTGGTGATGAAGCCGCCGCCGCTGATCGCGCCGCTGAGCGTTTCRCTGAAGGCGCCGGTGTCGATGACGGGATCGTTGCTGCCGGTCAGCTCGATGGCATTGGCGATGGTCAGTCCGTCGGCGCTGAAGCCGAGCGTGGTGCCGTCGTCCATCGCCAGCGTGCCGGTGCCCAGCGCCTGGCTGTGGCCGAGGTCGAGGCGGCCCTGCTTCAGCGCGGTGCCGCCGGTGTAGGTGTTGGCGCCCGACAGCGTCAGCGTGCCGGTGCCGACCTTCACGAGCGAGCCGCCGGTGCCGCCGTTCTCGCCGCCATCGGCGATCACGCCGCTGATCGTCGTGTTCGTGCCCAGCGCCCCCACGCTGACGGCCTCGGCGCCCAGAAGCAGGCGCCCGGCGCCCGACAGCGCACCGATCGAGAGCCCGCCGGTGTGGTACGACGCATCGACACTGCCTCCGGCGCGGTTGTCGATGGTGGCGCTTTCGGCACTGCTGGTGTTCACGAAATAGGTGATGCCGCCGCTGCGATTGATGATGTTCGCGGAGCCCGCGCTGCTGCTGTCGTAGAAGCGCGCCTGCCCGCCGCTGTTGTCGATGTTGGCGTTGCCGGCCGTGGCGTTCTGGATGAAGAAGGTGGTGCCCGAGGGGTTCAGGATTGTCGCCTGCTCCGCCGATGCAGTCTCGCGGAAGTATGTGAAAGCGTAGTCATTGTTGGTGA
>NZ_JBFTPJ010000320.1:0-5830 GCF_056398445.1 Variovorax sp. 01T439_2 | reverse complement strand
GTGGCTATCACCGCCTCGGCATTGCGGGCCGCGGCATGCGCGTAGCCGGACACCAGCAACCCCGCGTGCACCGTCGACGCGAGGCCGAGCATGGACGCCTCCGCCAGCATCCTTGCGCGCGCGGCCGGCGCGTGCACGGCGGGGGAAGCGCTGCGGCCGCTGCGCATGGACGCGTCGCTCACCATGGATCGGCCCTGCCGATGCGGCCCAGGTGGGTGGCAGCGAAGCCCGCCGCGTACTTGAGCCCGTAGCCCAGCGCACGGTCGACGCCGATGTGGGCCAGCCAGATCAGGCTGCCGGCCACCGCCCAGGGCATGGCCGCGAGTACGCCGAGCGCCAGCAGCAGCACCGGGCCGACGTACGAGTGCGCGGCGTTGTAGAGCGCCGCGCCCGTGCGCGGGCCCGCGAGGTAGCCCAGCAGCGACAGATCGGGCACGAGCAGCCAGAGCGCGAACACGCCCCAACCCGCGCCGAACTGCGCGTAGGCGGCGAGCGCCGCGCCCAGCACCACGGCGCCTTCGAGCCGCAGCAGCGCGCGCACGCCGCCCGCCGCGGCCACGGCCTGCTCGGGGGATGCCGCGGAACCGGCTTCGGCGGGCCGAAGGTATCGCCCCCTGGCAGGGAGATGGCGAAGCGACACGAAGTGCGCGAAGCCCGGGGGCGAGCCAAGCCTAGCCATGATGGCGCCAGCGGCGTCCGCCGCGATCCATGAAGTCACGCACCTTCTGCTGCTGCGCGGCGTTCAGGCTGTCGAAGAAATCGGCGGCGGCGGCGATGATTTCCGGGCTGCCGTTGCGCACGGCCGAGGTCTTCTCGTCGACGAGCCGCGTGGCGGCCGCCTGGTCGAGCTTGTTGCCCGCGAACAGCGCCTTGAACTGCGAACGCGGATCGCCCGCCCCGCCCGCGCCGCGCATGGCTTCGCGCTGCGCCTGCAGCTTCTCGGCCAGCACCGTGAGCTTCTGCTTCTGCGAGGCGTCGAGCTCCAGCTTGCTGCCGACGCGTTCGACCATCCTGGTGCGGAACTCGGCGGAATCGCCGCTGCCCCAGCCGTGCCGATGGCCGGCGCAGCCGGCAATGCTGCCCGCCACCACCGCAAGGCCGGCGAAACCGAAGAGAGTGCGTTTGATCCAGTGTTTCATGATGTTCCTTGCGGCCCGCGGAGTGCCCTGCGGGCGTGGGTCTTAGAGCCTGTTGCTGTTGCCGGCGGCTGCGGCACGTGCATCGACGGGGTTCTGCAGGGTCGAGACGACCTTGCTGTTCACGCGCGAACCCGAGGTCACGTTCTGGTCGGGTGCGGCGGCGGTGCGCATGGCTTCGAAGACGACGCCTGCGCGGTCTCTGGAAACGGCCATGGTCTCGGCGCCGCGCGAGCCGCGCACAACGTTCTGGTCCGGTGCGGAAGCCGTGCGAGCGGCTTCGGCGTTGACTTCGGCGCGGCTCTTGGCCGAGGCGAGCGGCTGGACGCCTTCGTAGGATTCGGCCTTGGCACCGGCTGCAGCGAGCAGCGCGAAGGAGCCGATGGCAACGACTTGGGTCAGGGAGAGGGATTTCATGGTCAGGCCTTTCTGTAGTGGAAGAGGAGACCTGATGGTGCTTGCGACGCGTCTGCAAGTCCTTTCGCCGCAGTTTCGGCGTGTTTCGTTTTATTTCGACTCCGCCCTGCCTCTGAGCGGATTGAAATAGTAAGAACTAATTTCCGGCCAGCACCGACGCCGGATCGTCCGACTCGAGCACGCCCTTGGCCCATTCCTCGAGCTTGCCGGTGTCCGCGCGCAGCACCTCCTGCTTGACGGCGAGGATGCGCGACGGATGCATCGAGAAGCTGCGCAGTCCGAGGCCGAGCAAGAGGCGCGTGAAGGCCACGTCGCCCGCCATCTCGCCGCACACGGCCACGCTCTTGCCCTGGCGGCGGCATTCGGCAATGGTGTCGGCCACCAGCCGGAGCACTGCGGGATGGGCCGGGTCGTAGAGGTGGGCCACGGCCTCGTCGGCGCGGTCGATGGCCAGCGTGTACTGGATCAGGTCGTTGGTGCCGATCGACAGGAAGTCGAAGTACTTCAGGAAGGTCTTGAGCGTGAGCGCGGCGGCGGGAATCTCGATCATCGCGCCGAGCTTCACCTTGCCGTACACGGCGCCGCGGCTGTCGAGCTCCGAGCGCGCGAAGTCGATCAGCGACAGCGTCTGGCGGATCTCGCTGACGTGCGCGAGCATGGGAATCAGCAGGTGGATCTCGCCGTGCGCCGCCGCGCGCAGGATCGCGCGCAGCTGCGTGAGGAACATCGCCGGGTCGGCCAGGCTCCAGCGGATGGCGCGCAGGCCGAGCGCGGGATTCAGGTGCTCCTGCTTGCTGACGGCCTTGCCGTCGAGCGGCTTGTCGGCGCCCACGTCGATGGTGCGGATGGTGACCGGCATGCCCTGCATGCCTTCGACCGCGCGCTTGTAGGCCTGGTATTGCTCTTCCTCGTCGGGCAGGCGGGTCTGGTGCTGCGACTCGCGGCCCATGAAGAGGAACTCGCTGCGGAACAGCCCGACGCCCACTGCGCCGGCCTTGACGGCACCCACGGTGTCCTCGGGCATCTCGATGTTGGCGAGCAACTCGACGCGCTGGCCGTCGAGCGTCACCGCGGGCTTGTGGCGCAGGCGTGCGAGCCGGCCGCGCTCCAGGTCGCCCTGGCGCTGCTTGAAGCCGTACTCGGCCAGGATGATCGGCGAGGGATCGACGATCACCACGCCGGCATCGCCGTCGATGATCACCCAGTCGTCCTGGCGCACCAGCTGGCTCGCGGTGCGCGCGCCCACCACGGCCGGAATGTCCATGCTGCGCGCGACGATCGCGGTGTGCGAGGTGCGCCCGCCCACGTCGGTCACGAAGCCGGCGAACACGCTCTTCTTGAACTGGAGCATGTCGGCCGGCGACAGGTCATGCGCGATCAGCACCAGCGGCGCGTCGATGCCGTCGCCGGCGGTGGGGTCGTCGTCTTCCTCGGCCGCGGGGCGCTTGCGGCGCGGCGGGCTCGGCGCCAGCACCGCGGCCGTGCCCTTCATGCGGTGCAGCAGCCGCTCGACCACCTGCTCGAGGTCGGCCTTGCGCTCGCGCAGGTACTCGTCCTCCATCTCGTCGAACTGGCGCGCGATGATTTCGAGCTGCGTGGTCAGCGCCCACTCGGCGTTGTAGAGCCGGTCGGTGATCCAGTGCTTGACGCCGCCGGTGAGCGCCTCGTCCTGCAGCAGCATCTGGTGCACCTCGAGCAGCGCGGCGAGCTCGTGCGGCGCATCGTTGGGGCCCATCAGCGCGACGCTGGCCTGCAGCTTGGCAAGCTCGTCGGCCACCGCATTGCGGGCCATGCGCACCCGGTCGATCTCGGTCTCCACTTCCTCGGGCTTGATGAAGTAGTGGGCCACGTCGATGCGGCTGGACACCACCAGCACCGCGCGGCCAATGGCAATGCCACGGGCGACGGGGAGGCCGTGGACTGCGAAGGTCATGGGGGCTCCCTTACTCGCCTTCGCCGAACTTGTCGTTCATCAGCTGGACGAGGGCATCCATCGCCTCTTCTTCCTGCGGGCCGTTGGTCTCGAGTTCGACGGTCGAGCCGAGCCCGGCGGCCAGCATCATGACGCCCATGATGCTCTTGGCATTGATGCGGCGGTCGCCGCGCGAGAGCCACACCTCGCAGGGAAAGCTGCCTGCGATCTTGGTGAGCTTGGCCGATGCGCGCGCATGGAGGCCCAGCTTATTGCTGATGGTCACGGATTTCTTGATCACTGTGCTTTCTCTTCGCCTGGTTCTGGGGTGCCGCCACCGCCACCTGCATGACGCCCGCGGTGCCGCCCGCGATGGCGCGCTGCACCAGCGTCTCGAGCGGCTCGTGGCGGTAGGTCACCGCGCGCAGCAGCATCGGCAGGTTGACGCCCGCCACCAGCCGCGAGCGGACGCCGTCCACCAGCTTCTGCGCCACGTTGCAGGGCGTCGCGCCGAACACGTCGGCCAGCACCAGCACCTGCGAGCGCGGTGCATTGAGCTGCTGCTCGAGCGTGATGCGGGCTGCCGCCAGCGTTTCTTCGGGCGACACGTTGGGCAGCACGTCGAGTGCGACGATGGCCTGTTCGCAATCGGGGAACACATGCAGCGCGCACCGCCGCAGCGCCTGCGCGAACGGTGAGTGGGCGATGATGAGGATGCTGTTCATGCGGGTCGGGGGACTACGCACCGATTATGCGGGGGCGCCCAAAGGAAGTAGACATACGACATAACGCAGCAGGCGAGGAAAACGGACAGCGCCGCACGGAATGACGCCGCCTGGTCGAGCCCGGCGCTGGCGAACAGGTCGATCAGCAGGCCGATGCCCCACTGCACGACAAATACGCCTGCAAAGACCACCAGGTTGTAGGCCGACAGCGCGCGACCCGCGAGCGCAGTCGGCAAGGCCAGGGCGACGGCGGGCTGGGCCAGCGTGACAACGGTGGAAACGCACAGGAAGACCACCCAGGCCATCGTCCCCGCCGCCGGGCCAGCTATCAAAACCAGAGCAAGCACGAGCATCCCGAGCGGCATGCCCCAGGCCAGCAGCCGGGCGGCGGGAATGCCGCGGTGCGCGAGCCGCGGATTGACCATGCCCCAGAGCCCATAGGTGGCGAGCAGCGCGATGCTGATCCAGAACAGCGCGCCGGCGGCCTCCTGGGGCGTGTAGCCCGCCACGCGCGTGAGCCATGGCACGACCCAGAGCGTCTGCATCGCGACGAAGCCGCCGTAGTTGAAGAAGCCGATCGGCGCGAGCTTGCGGAAGAAGGGATCGCGCCACACGGCCGCATAGCTGCCTCCGCCCTGGTTCTTTTCCCGGGTGGCGGCGCCGTCATGCCATGCCGGCGCGGCCCATGCGATCAGCACCATCGACACGAGCGCGCCCGCCGCCAGCAGCCAGAACAGCGGCCGCCAGCCGAGGTAGGGCATGAGCCACTGCACCGGCAAGGTCGCGCCGACCAGGCCGAAGGAGCCCACCATCAGCATCCACGAATTGCTGCGCAGCTGCATGGGCGGCGTCAGCCAGCGCCGGTAGCCGGTGAGCGGCGCCATCAGGCAGGCGCTCACGCCGACGCCGGTGAGCACGCGCGCCGCCAGCAGCAGCCAGAAATGCGTGGCCACCGAAAACAGAAGGCAGCCGGCCACCGCGGCAGACAGGARGCAGACGATCACGCGCTTGGGCCCATGGCGGTCGAGCCAGGTGCCCATGGGCAGCTGCGTGAACGCGAAACCCAGGAAATAGCCGCCCGCGAGCAATCCAAGGTCGCGCGACTCGAGTCCGAACTCGGCGGTGAGCGCGGGCGACAGCGTGGCCGTGATGGCGCGCACCAGCGTCGAAAGGAAATAGGCGAAGGCAAAGGCCAGGAAGACGGTGGCGATGCGCCGCCGTCCGGCAAGCAGGCCGCCGCTCATGGGAGACGCAGGCCCTCGAAGAAGGTGGTCGCCRCCTCGGGCGCGGAGGGGCGGCCGAGCACGGTGGCCTGATAGAGCGCGACACCGCCGTTCTTCTTCGACTGGGCGAACCAGAGCACCTGGACCGGCGCGGCGCCCTTTTGCGGCGGCTGGGCATCGAGCCGCACCGGCGCGGGCGCCGCGATCGCGCGTTTCAGTACGGCAGGGGCTTCGGTCATCTGCGCCTCGCCCAACTGGCTGCGGGTGGCAGCGCGCCACGCCCGGAGCCAGGCCTCGGCCTGCGCCGGGCTCTCGGCCGAGGCATGGGCCACCGCGAAGGTCGCACCGCCGGTCTCGCAGCCCGCCATGTCGACCTGCACCGACTCGGCGCCGAGCGGCAAGGCGCGGTCGGCGCGG
>NZ_JBFTPJ010000319.1:0-5833 GCF_056398445.1 Variovorax sp. 01T439_2 | reverse complement strand
GGTCCATGCGCGGCGCCGCGACCATCACGTCGCCGGCCGTCATGTCGGCCATGCGCAGCACGCCCTCGAGCATGACGCGCGATTCGGCGCCGATCACCTCGTTGTCCTCGGCGTCCGCGAGGGTTTCGATCAACTCGTCGCGCGAGTCGGGACCGGGGTGGATGAATTCGGCCAGCTTCTGGAGAAAGCCGCGCTTGTCTTCCCGTTCGACGGGTGCGCGTTCAGGGTGAGGGTCGGCCACTGCGGGAGGCGTAGTTGAAGAGATACAAGGATACCGGATTGCGCGTGACAGGCTCTACCGCCTGGCCGCCAGGGGCGCTTTTCAGGTATTCAGGGGGCAGACTTGCTGCGCGCGTCCCGCATGCCGCTGCGCACTTCCTGCAGGCTGGCCAGGAAGGCCCAGAACTGCTTGGCGCGGGTCTTGAGGTGGTAGTCGACCGCTGCGTACTGCTCGAGCGCGATCTCGCTCATGCGGCTGTCGAAGGTGGCGCTCGGCAGTTGCAGGTGGGCTTCGGATTCCGAGCCGCTGCGCACCACGGTGGCGCCGGCGTTGCGGGCGATCTTCAGCATGGCGGCGTTTTCGCTCAGCGCATGGATGAAGAGCATGCCCACGCCTTCGTTGCGCGCCACGACCACGGCCCGCTCGAACAGCCGCGCGCCGTAGCCGCGGCCCCGCGCATGCGCCGCCACCGACACGCCGAATTCGGCGCAGTCGCTGTGCTGCGCGTCCGGCGCGAACGCGAGGTGGGCCATCGCGATCAGGTCGAGCCGGCGGTTGTAGATGCCGAAGAGCTCGTCGCGCTCGAAATCGAGCCCGTCGACGTAGCGCTGCACCTGCTCGTCGCCCGCGGCGTAGCCGAAGCGCAGGTAGCGGTCGTGCGGCGTGAGCGCCAGCAGGTGCTGGGCGATGCGGTCGCGCTCGCGCGGGCCGATCGAGCGGATCGGCACCATGACGGGTTGCGGCGCAGAGGCTGCGCGCGGTTGCGCCTCAACCATCGGCGCCTTCAGAAAAGAGCCGAGGCCGAGAGACGCCTTCAGGAGGGTCTTGGCGGTAAGCATGGCTCAAATATAAGGGTTTTCCCTTAAACACCAAGCCTGCAGGGGTACTTTCGGGCGACATTTGTGAATCAATACCAGAGAGCGTGTCGTTCACGCAACCATCAGCTGGCTAAACCGGCACGGCTGTTGTGGCCTTGACACGGTCGAGCACGAAGCTGGTCTTGCAATCCTCCACGCTGGGGTGCTTGAGCAGGGTGTCCATGATGAAACGGCTGTAATGCCCCATGTCGGCGACCACCACGCGCAGCAGGTAGTCCATCTCGCCGGTGAGCGCCGCGCACTCGACCACTTCGGGCCAGGTCTGGACGCTGGCGCGGAACAGGTCCATGGGGTTGCGCTTGTGGGTTTCGGTGTGCTTTTCGAGGCGCACATTGAGGTAGGCGGTCAGCCCCAGGCCAATGACTTCGGGGCGCACAAGCGCGACGTAGCGGTCGATGACGCCGCTTTCCTCCAGCCGCTTGACGCGCCGCAGCACGGCGCTCGGGGAAAGGCTGACCTGCTCGGCGATCTGGTCGTAGGTGGCGCGCCCGTCTGCTTGCAGCGTGCGCAGAATGAGCCTGTCGATCTTGTCTAATGCTTCCATGGCGGCATTTTCGCAGTTTTACTGCGCCACGCATCTCCTCGGCGCCCAATAACGCTGAAAACGTGAGTGGCATCCGCTCTACAGTGCAGCACTGGTCGTTCTCGCCCACCCGTTCGCTATTTCCTTCATTCGAACCCCACTTCTGGAGACCCCCATGAGCCACACCGACGCGCCCCCCTTCACGCCCTGGGAGAACCCCATGGGAACCGACGGCTTCGAATTCATCGAATACGCGGCGCCGGATCCGGTCGCGATGGGCAAGGTGTTCGAGCGCATGGGCTTCAAGGCCGTGGCGCGGCACCGCCACAAGAACGTGCTGCTGTACCGCCAGGGCACGATCAATTTCATCGTCAACGCCGAGCCCGACTCCTTCGCGCAGCGCTTTGCGCGCGAACACGGCCCGAGCGTCTGCGCCATCGCCTTCCGCGTGCAGGACGCCAAGCAGGCCTACGAACGCGCGATCTCGCTCGGCGCATGGGGCTTTGCCGACAAGGCGGGTCCGGGCGAATTGAACATTCCCGCCATCAAGGGCATCGGCGACAGCCTGATCTACCTGGTCGACCGCTGGCCCGGCAAGAACGGCGCGAAGCCGGGCGACATCGGCAACATCGGCTTCTACGACGTCGACTTCGAACCGCTGCCGGGCGTGGCCTCGCAGGATGCGCTGGCGCCCAAGGGCAACGGCCTGACCTACATCGACCATCTCACGCACAATGTGTACCGCGGCCGCATGAACGTCTGGGCCGGCTTCTACGAGAAGCTCTTCAACTTCCGCGAGATCAAGTACTTCGACATCGAAGGCCAGGTCACGGGCGTGAAGAGCAAGGCCATGACCAGCCCCTGCGGCAAGATCCGCATCCCCATCAATGAAGAGGGCAAGGAGCAGGCCGGCCAGATCCAGGAGTACCTGGACATGTACCGCGGCGAAGGCATCCAGCACATCGCGATGGGCTCGGACAACCTGTACGAGACCGTCGACGCGCTGCGCGCCAACGGCGTCACCCTGCTCGACACCATCGACACCTACTACGAGCTGGTCGACAAGCGCATTCCCGGCCATGGCGAAAGCGTGGCCGAGCTGCAGAAGCGCAAGATCCTGATCGACGGCAAGAAGGACGCGCTGCTGCTGCAGATCTTCAGCGAGAACCAGCTCGGCCCGATCTTCTTCGAGTTCATCCAGCGCAAGGGCGACGACGGTTTCGGCAACGGCAACTTCAAGGCGCTGTTCGAAAGCATCGAGCTCGACCAGATGCGCCGCGGCGTGCTGTCGGCCGCAAAATAAGCGCCTTTTTCACTGGCCAGGAGCCTCCATGCGCAGCACGTTCTCGATCGGCTTGACCCTCACTGCGGCAACCGCCGCTGTTCTTCTTTCGGGCTGCGCCATGGCGCCGGCCGCCCCGGCGGGCGGCTCGCACCTCGACGCGGTGCAGAAGGCGGCGGTGCTGCGCATCTGCACGCCGGGCGACTACAAGCCCTTCAGCTTCCAGAAGGCCGACGGCGCGTTCGAGGGCATCGACGTCGATCTCATGGCGGGCTTCAGCGCCAGCCTCGGCGCCAAGCCCGAATGGGTCAAGACCACCTGGGCCAACCTGCTGCCCGACCTCGGCGCCGGCAAGTGCGACATCGCCGTGGGCGGCGTTTCCGTGACCACCGACCGGCAAAAGCGCGCCTTCTTCAGCGCGCCCTACATGGTGAACGGCAAGGCGCCCATTGCGCGCTGCGCCGACGTTGCCAAGTACCAGAGCGTGGCCGACATCGACAAGCCTTCCACCCGCGTGATCTTCAATCCGGGCGGCAGCAACGAGCGCTTTGCGCGCGCCAACTTCAAGCAGGCCAAGCTCACGCTGCACGGCGAGAACGTGACGATCTTCGACGAGATCCTTGCCAACCGCGCCGACGTGTTCGTGACCGAATCCGCCGAAGCCATCACGCAGCAGAAGCTCAAGCCGGGCCTGTGCGCGATCAACCCCGACAAGCCGCTGCAATACGGCGAAATGGCCTGGATGCTGCCGCGCGACGACGTGGCCTTCAAGGCCTACGTCGACCAATGGCTGCACCTGCAGCAAGCCGGCGGCGACTTCCAGCGCGTGATGGACCGCTGGCTCAAATAAACCGAAAGAGCATTCCCATGGACACCCCTGCAGCAGCCGCTGTCGTCACGCCCGCCGTCTACGGCGCTTCGGACCGTCCGCCGCGCGGCGACTACTCGCGCGGCGGGGCGGTGCTTGCCGACTACACCTGCCCGCAGGACTGGGCCAGCTACACGCCGGCCGACCACGAGACCTACCAGCGGCTCTACGAACGCCAGGCCGCGCAGCTGCCGGGCCTCGCCTGCGACGCATTCATCAAGGCGCTGCCGCTGCTGGGCGTGAAGGACCGCATCCCTCGCTTCGAGGAGATCAACGAGCGGCTGCACCGCGCCACCGGCTGGGAAATCGTGGCGGTGCCGGGGCTGATTCCCGAGCTGCCGTTCTTCACCTTGCTCGCAAACCGCAAGTTTCCGGTGACCGACTGGATCCGCAAGCCCGAGGAGTTCAACTACATCGTCGAGCCCGACGTGTTCCACGACCTGTTCGGCCATGTGCCGATGCTGTTCGACCCGGTCTTTGCCGACTACGTGCAGCGCTATGGCCAGGGAGGCATCAAGGCGCATGAGCTCGGCGCGGGCGAGAAGCTCGCGCGGCTGTACTGGTACACGGTCGAGTTCGGCCTGATCCGCCAGCCCGACGGCCTGCGAGCCTACGGCGCCGGCATCCTGAGTTCCGTCGGCGAACTGCAGCACGCCGTGCGCAGCRACGAGCCGCACCGGCTGCCGCTCGACCTGCTGCGCACCATGCGCACGAGCTACAAGATCGACACCTACCAGAGCAACTACTTCGTGATCGAGAGCTTCGCGCAGCTCTTCGACCTCACGGCTCCCGACTTCACGCCGCTCTACCAGGCGCTCGACGCCCTGCCCGACATTCCGGCCGGGGTGCTGCTGCCGGGCGAGTCCGGCCGGGCCTGAACGCTCCTTTCGAAGTGATTGCGGCGGCATGCATGCGCTGCGGTTCACTATCGCGTGCGCGACAGCGCATGCCCTGCTCCTAGGACAAGCCCGCTGGCGGCCAGATGTGTCTGGCTCCCACAATCCGCGCAAAAGGAGCTTGCATGCAGACATCCGCGCGACAGAACTATCCGGCCGGCGTKCCGCACGAGATCGACCCCGGGCAGTACCGGTCCCTGCCCCACATGTTCGACGAGGCCTTCGCCCGCTATGCCGATCGGCCGTTCTCGGTTTGCATGGAGCGCTGGATGTCGTATGGCGAGCTCGACACGCTGTCGAAGGCCCTGGGCGCGTGGCTGCAATCGCTGGGCCTCGAGCCCGGCGCGCGGGTCGCCATCATGCTGCCCAACGTGCCCCAGTTCGCGGTCACGATGTGCGGCGTGCTGCGCGCCGGCTACACCTGCGTCAACGTCAATCCGCTCTACACGGCGCGCGAGCTCGAGCACCAGCTCAAGGATTCGGGCGCCACGGCCATCGTCATCCTCGAGAACTTCGCCGCGACGCTGGAACAGGTGATCGAGCGCACGCCCGTGAAGCACGTGGTCATCACTTCGATGGGCGACCTGCTCGGCGGACTCTATGGCGCCTGGATCACGGTGGCGGTCCGCCACCTGGCGAAGATGGTTCCGCCGTACAAGCTGCCGCTGGGCAACGGCCGCAGCGTCACGCCGTTTTCCAAGGTCATCGAAGAAGGGCGCGGGCGCGCGCTGGCGCCGGACCAGAGCACGCTCGATTCGATCGCGTTCCTGCAATACACCGGCGGCACCACGGGTTTGTCCAAGGGCGCGGTGCTGACCCACCGCAACATCGTCGCGGCCACGCTGCAGGCGGAGGCCTGGTTCACGCCGGCGCTGTCGCGGGCGGGCGACCTGGCCAAGGTCAACAGCATCGCGGCGCTGCCGCTCTATCACATCTTCGCGCTCACGCTTTGCCTCCTGGTCATCCGCCAGGGCTCGCACATGACGCTGATTCCCAATCCGCGCGATTTCGGCAAGTTCATTGCGGTGCTCAAGAAGCGGCCCTTCCACATGCTGCCGGCGGTGAACACGCTCTTCAATGCGCTCTTGATGCACCCCGGGTTCAAGTCGATCGATTTCTCCACGCTGTTCGTTTCGCAGGCGGGCGGAATGGCCGCCTCCGAAGGC